>JAZUEV010000266.1:0-3531 GCA_045640345.1 Treponema sp. | reverse complement strand
TTTTAAGATATACAGTTATGATATGAAAAACCGATATATCGTTTTTGTTTTGACTATAGTTATTTTTATTGCCGCAATTTTTTTTGTGCTTGCATCGAGTAAAAAAAAGACTGGTGATAAAAAGGAAAATATTCCTGCGGTGGTTGTTGAAAAACCAATCAGAGGAAATCTTGATCAGTCCATTTCCATTTCTGGATATGTTGAGGCAAGCGTCATGATTCCGGTTGTCCCTTTTGTTTCTGGAACAATTATTTCATACAACGCAAAACCCGGTGAGTTTGTCAAAAAAAATACAGTCCTTGCTTTGATTGATAATTCCCCTTTTACTCAACAAATGCTACAAGCTCAAGCATCATATTTGGCTGCAAAAAGCACATTTGAAAGGGTTGAGATTTTATATCAAGAAGGTGCCGCTACACAACAAAGTTATGATTCTGCAAAAGCACAAAGGGATGCATCAAAAGCTCAATACGATCTTGCAATGCTGCAGGTAAATTATTCTTCAGTGAAAGCTCCTGTGGATGGAACAATTTTAATTGCGGATCAAGCTGTGGGAGGAATTGGAAATCAGTCCACACCAATTGCTGTAATGGCGGATTTGCAAAATCAGGTTGTGCGATTAAAAGTCCCAGAAAAATATTTTGATTTATTCAATTTACAAAAACAGACTCTTAAGATTACTGTTGTTCGTCCAGGTGAAAAAGGTATTTCAGAAGATGCAACAACAGGTGCGACTATTTTGACCATTGCTCCATTTGTTTCACCTCAGTCAAAAAATTTTGAAGTCGTTTGTCACTTGGATGACCCCGGCGAAAGATTTAGACCTGGAATGTTTGTGAAAGTGAATGTGGCGTACAACCAGTTTGAAAACGTTCCACTACTCCCGATTGAAACAAAAAAAATGGATGGATCTGTTTACACTTATAATCCAAATGAAAAAACAGTTCACTATTTTGTTCCGAATGAAATTGCAGATGACGGAAATTATTTTATTGTTGATGAATCTTTGGCGGATGAATATTTTGTAATTGATGGACAGAATTTTATTTTTGATGGACAGACTGTTGTTTTGATGGAGGACGCACTTGAAGCTCTCTGAATTTTCTGTTAAGCATCCAGTAATAATTTCCATGAGTCTCATTGTTCTTTTGGCGTTTGGATTTTTTTCTTTATCAAAAATGCCAATGGAATTTATGGCTGATATGTCCATGCCTCAAGCAATTGTTTTGACTGTTTATCCAGGTGCAAGCGCGGAAGATGTTGAGCAGGATGTTTCATCGGTTTTGGAAAATGCTTTTGTAACTTTACCACATTTTAAAAGTGTCGACTCATCTTCTTATAATTCCTTGAGTTACGTAACAATAACCTATGCCGATGGAAATGATCCTTATGACCAGCTTGTTGAATTAAGAAATCGAATTCAAGAAACGCTGGATGATTTGCCAAGTGGAATCCAAGGAACTCCGACAGCAATTGTTGGTGGAATCTCTATGCTTCCAATTATTTCTTTTTCTGTTGAAGCTGGAAAAGATAATGGACGAACAACCCAGTGGCTTCGTAACGAGCTGACTCCAAAAATTACTCAGATTGATGGAGTCTCCGAAGTAAATATCGACGGTGGAAAAGATCTTCAAGTAAATGTAAAACTTGATGTTCCATCTTTAGCATCTAAAGGAATTTCTGTTTCTTCGGTTTATCAGATTTTGAATTATGGAAATGTGACTTTGCCTTTGGGGGATGCTGCTTATCAAAATAGAAATATTCAGGTGCGATATTCTGGAGGATTTACTTCTATTGATGATATAAAAAATCTTCCGGTTGGAATGGGCGATGATAATTCATTAATCAGAATCAGTGATGTGGCGGAAGTGACCCTTGCCTATCCTGAAGAAAAAAAATCTGTTACAGATGGAGAAAATCCAATCATCATAATGAGCATCACAAAACGCAATGATGGTGATACAGTAAAAATTTGTAATAAAGTAAAAAAGGTTCTTGCTGAATGTGAACAGTCAACCAATGGAGGGGTAAAATTTCATTTAATCTCCGATGATTCAAGACAGGTCAAGGCATCGTTAAAAACGGTTGTCCAATCTGGAATCATGGGAATTGTTTTTGCAGTTCTTACAATTCTTCTCTTTATGGCGGACTGGAGAGCCACTTTGACAATTGCTCTTTCAATTCCGTTGAGTGTTTTATTTTCTTTTATCGGTTTAAAGATTTTTGGAATCAGCATAAATTTGATGAGTCTTTCTGGACTTGTAATTTCTTTGGGAATGGTCGTGGATTCATCAACTGTTATGATTGACCAGATATACCGTTACTATTCTCTTCGGGACAAAAATGGAGAGCCTCAGTTCACTGTAAATCAATCAATATACAAAGGATGGGACGAAGTTGTTTCATCAATTTTTGCAAGCACTGCAACTACCCTCGTTGTTTTTATTCCAATTGCAATGCTCACTGGATTGATTGGTAATATTTTGCAACCAGTCGCAGTAACAATAATTATGGCAATCACTGCGTCATTCCTTGTTGCAATAATTGTCGTGCCTTATGTTTTAAAATTAATTCTTTCTCCTGATGGTCCAAAAGTCAGAAATAAAAAAAGAAGATTTGATATTGCGATGGAAAAAATTGAATCAGCTTATAGAAAAATTCTCCATCTTGCAATAAATAATAAAGCCTATGTAATTGTCACTGCAATTCTCCTTTTGATTTTTTCTGGAGTGATTGCCCTTAAACTTGGAATTGCATTTATCCCGTCAACAGATTCTGGAGATTTTTATATTTCAATGACCCTACCCATGGGAACAAAAATTGAAAAGACACAAGAGAAAATTAAAATTGCAGAAAATCTTCTATATAAATATGTATCAGAAATTCAGACTGTAGTTTTTTATGTGGGACAAGACCAAGGCAAAACTGTCAGTTCAGGTTCATCTCCTGAGTGTGCTTATGCTCATGTTGTTCTTGTGCCTGTCAAAGAGCGAAAGAGAGACATCCATGATATTATGCTTGACATGCAGGGAATCTGGTCATCGGTAATTCCTGATTCAAAAATTGAAGTCCAGAATGGAGGATTTGACAAACTTGTTGGTTATGCATCTGGTGGTGGAGGATATGGACTTACTTTAATTTCAGAAGACATGGACACTCTTTATGAGACTGCTTCCAGAATAAAGAATTTTCTTGAAACCGATCCCGATGTAGTTACGACAAAATTGGATACAGATTATGACACCAGCACTATGGTCATTGATATGTCCCATGAATATTTAAGTTCACTTGGTCTTACAAGTTATGAAGCTGGAATCACAACTGGAATTCTTTTTCAAGGAATGGACGCTGGAAGATATAAGGATTTAAATAGCGGAAATCGTTACAATATTAGATTGAGCTCAAATATAAAAGACGATGCAATTTCACTAGACGATATTGCTGATATTCACATAATCACAAGTTCTGGACAAAATGTTTCATTCGCAAATCTTTCAGACATTCGTGTGGAAAAATCAATTTCCCAGTTGA
>JAZUEV010000265.1:0-3764 GCA_045640345.1 Treponema sp. | reverse complement strand
CTTGCGTAGATTTCTCCACTACGGTCGAAATGACTGTTTTGTTATGGGAGGATGAAATGAATTCGTCGTGGCCTGTCATCCCCAATTCATTTCGGAATCTCTTTAAACAACGGGCTGGCTGTTGCTGTTTTATGAAATACTCGCTATAAATTTCCTCGGCTTAGGGGTTCACCAATTTTTAGGCCGTCGGAGATATATTCCCTGTGGACTCCTTCAATGAGAATCTGGACTTTTTCTACAGTCGGGAAAGCGGTTGCGGTATAGACTATCTGTTCAAGTTCCCACATGACTCCTTCGATTCCAAAATTGTTGAATTCAAATTCCTCGCTGAAATTCAATGTCGCCACACCTTTGCTTACACTTGCGCTAATAAGCCTGGTTCCTGGGCTGACCATTGTTCTACATTTGTAGGATTTTTCTTCGGAAGGGGTCGGTCCATCAATCAAGGCTTCAATGGAATCTGTCAAAGGCGATGAAGTCTTTTTCATTTTACGGGTCAGTTCCTTTAAGCTGCTTGTCCCATCCTGGTTGACTTCAATAAAAAACAGTCTCAAAGAAACAGTCTCTGCAGGGGTTTCCGTTGGAGTTTTGACAGGACCTGTGGTGTTTGGCTCATAAATAAGATTCGGATTCACACCTGGATTTGAATTTGTCACAGGCACCTGGGTAACAGTCGTCACATCACTTCGGTCTTCGGCATAGACTCCAAGCGCCACATCCTCAGAAACTCCAGTACCGCTTGCACCATGGGACTCCTGAACGCCAATCGATTCAACTAAATCAACAGAATCAATAAACGGAACTTCATTTTTCTCATCCTTCACGCTGGAATGACTTGGGGTATAAGTAAATTTGTCCTCGTAATCGTCATAGAGATTGTATTTTCTGTTGTCCACCAAATCAAATTCAACGGAAGAATCAAAAGGCTCCACATCATTTTTTTTGTTGGAATTTTTTTCATCATCCACCTTGGCATTGGCAATGAACGCCGGTGTTGTACCAAATATCTTTTCAAAAAATCCAGTTGTCTTGAGGTTGCTTGCTATCTTGTTTCTGTTGGAAAAAAAGATAATCACAAGGACTACGAAGGCCACAATCCACAAAAGCCATGAAAACAAGGATGACCCTTTTCTGCTTTTTCTATCGTCTCTAGGCATATTTTTCCCCTGATTGAATTTTCGTTCACAAAATGTAGTATTTAAAAACTACAATTCTTAAAAGACACCAAGCATTAAAGCATCTTTAAAAATTGCAATTTTTAGAGATTCCAATTATTATTTTCGTCAAAAACCATCGAATCCACAAGTCCAATGCCACAAAGGTTTTGCCAATGAATTGCTGAAAGGCTGAAGACGATTAAAATCAGGAAGCCAGGAAGTGTCGTCGCTCAAGTCTTGGTAGAAAACATATTCAAAATCATAGGCATCAATCAAGTCCCTTAAATCCTCGTCCTCCTGCTGATTCACAAGACGGTTTTCAAAGGCGGACAAAGATTTTTTACGAGCGTCTCCTCCATCGCTGTCACCAGAAAATGGAACAGGGGTATATTGGGACATAAGCGACAGAATTGATTTTCCGTCACCATGTTTTTTGAGCCAATCCAAAGTCAGAACAGTGTCGTCCAATCTTCCAGGCAAAAAAAGATGTCGTATGATTACTCCACGGAACATTTTTTCTTTGGTCTCACCATTTTTTTCAACCTCACGAATGTCCATGGGAAAATTTTCAATCATCCAGCGGATAGATTTTTTGGCGACGGAGGGATAATCTTCAGCGGCAAAAAGTCCCTTGCTCATAATAGGATTCAGCGTTTTCAAATCGGGCAACCAAATATCCACCAAATCTTTCAAAAGTTCCAAGGATTCCACACTTTCGTAGGCGGATGAATTCCAGGCCACAGGGATTTTGAGACCAGATTTTTTTGCATGTCCAAGATATTCGGCAATCAAAGGAATGTGGTGGCTTCCCGTGACCAGATTGATATTTTCAGCTCCATTTTCCTGAAGCGAAAGACACATCCTTGTAAACTCTTCAGAATCCACAGTCTTTCCCATGCCCTGCTGACTTATCTGATAGTTCTGGCAGAAAGCACATCTAAGGGTACATCCGGTAAAAAAAATTGTGCCGCTTCCACCAAAGACTGTTATGACCGGTTCCTCACCGAAATGCAATCCTGCGGTGGCTATCCTGAGATTTTTTGATTCACCACAGAATCCACTTTTTCCGTCCATTCGATTTATGGAACATTTTCTTGGACATTGGCAACATTTTTCATAGAGGTCGGACATTAAAGAGCCTTCTTGTCCACAAAAATCATCATCATATTGTTGAGGATGTCCAGATCCATATCCTCCGCCTCAAGATTTGTAAGGGAGCAAAGATTTTTCCAGTCATCATCGGTCAGGCATGAAGTAAATTCAGTGTCGCAGTCCAAAAGTGAATAGAGAGCCACCAATTTGTCCACATTTTCTTTTGTGGGTTCCTTTGATCGGTCGGGACTTGCCTTGATATATGTCTCATCCCAATAGTCGGCAAAGGATTGGGCAAGGTTTTTGATGTTCGGGAAATTCCTTACCAAAAGATTTTTCGCTCCTTCCGAAACCGATTTTTCATGTTTCCTGATTTTTTCAATATCCGAACAAAATTTCTGAATGCCGTCCATTTTTTCCTCAAACCTTTACGATAGATGAATCTTTTGGATTTCTGCTGAAAAACACATAATGCTTGTGCTTGGCGCTCAGTTCTTCCATAAAAAAATCCTGGTCCACAAAATCAGGGATTACATAGCCTACCACATTTTTGCAGTCCTTGATTCTTCTGGCGCTGTGTTTCATTGATGCGACAAAACTTTCCTTTTCGGAAGGGGTCTGGGGGATTTTTTCGGTAACAGGATTGATGGCAACGACTGTGGTGCTTTCGTCCAAAGTCTTCAGGGCATCACGGGTCTGGGCCAAAAAATCTTCGTTGTAGCTGTCCTCGTCCATTCCAACACTCTCCCATGGCATATCCATAAAGAAAAGCTGGTCAGGGGTCTTTGCCATATCTTCCAGTGAACACTTTTTTTCCATGTCCACCACAATATTTTTTCCGTCCAAAAAACAAAGTCCGTTGTCCACAGACTTAACAAGTGCTTCCAATTTCATGCTTAGATTATAGAAGAAAATTGAGATAATATCAATTATCAGGTCTACGGAGTTGTCCAATAAGTAAATTCATAGTGTCATTCGAAGTATGACTGGGTAATAAAGAGATGCTGAAATGAATTATGTATGACGTAAATCGGTCTTATCTGAGATCTCTCCATTGCGCTTCGCTCCAGTCGAGATGACGAACTCGCCACCAACTAGTGTCTTTTTATTTTCAATCGGATATACGCTATAGAGAACGCCTTGCGTTAACAGTCTCCACAACAAGTGTCATTCCGAAGTGGGACTGTTGGTGGAGAATACAAAAAGCCCCCACGGAATTTATCCACGAGAGCTTAAGCAGCAAGAATAGATTAACTATTCCAAATTATTCTGACAAAATCTTGATAACTTCAGCTTTGTCGGCTGTGTTCAAAATCTGTGCACGCTTTTCAGCCGACTTGAACAAAAGACTGACTTCAGCAAGGAACTGCAAGTGTGGTCCTGTCTTGTTAACTGGTGAAAGTGTCATAATAAAAATGCGACATGGTTCCTGATCCAAGCTGTCAAAATCAACAGCCTTATCTGAAATACCAATACATGCAACCAAATCAGAAACTGTGTCTGTCTTTCCATGTG
>JAZUEV010000264.1:0-1520 GCA_045640345.1 Treponema sp. | reverse complement strand
CTTTTTCAAATTCAGCAATAATTTGAGGCATGAGCATGTCGATATATCCGTCCATGCTTGCTCCTGCCGCATTCTTGTGTCCACCGCCACCAAATTTGGATGCAATGAGGCTTACGTCACAGTTTTTCACCGATCTGAAGCCTGCCGTGCATGTATGGTCGCTGTCCTGTCTCATAAAAAGCACGGCCTCCACGCCCTCAGTTGAAAGCATCAAGGAATACAGAGCGTCGGAATCCCTTCCTTCCTGTCCATATTTTCTTGTGTCTGACTGCTCCTCGTAGGTCACAACTAATTTTCCATCGCAGTAGCGTTCTGCCCGTTCAAGAAGTACGGCCAAAAGTTTTCGTGTAGTCCAAGGTTTTCCTCCAGCCATTTTCTGGTAGATGTCCCTTGGATTTACTCCCGCTTCGGTCAATCTTGATGCCGATTTGAATACTTCGCTGTCGTTTTCGTTTAAATAATGGAAAAAACCTGTGTCGGTTGCGATGCCAAAGAAAATATTTTCCGCTTCCTCTTTTGAAGGTACGCCTATAAGAGCCTCATAAAGTTGCTGCACAAGACAGGAAGCCGCAGGGGAGGATGCATCAATAATATGTTGGTCTCCTTGGACGTTTGCTGTTTTATGGTGGTCAACAATAAATGTGTCCATGTTCCTGAGGTCAGCAGATATTTCTCCAAGTCTTTGATATTCGGAGCAGTCCACGATTATAAGACCGCTGGAATCTATTTCCGCCTTAGTGTATGAGGAAAGGTCGCTGACAAAATATCTTTCATAGGGTTTGCTCTCGCTTCTTTTGAATGGGCCTGCATTCAAGAGAGTGTACTGCTTCCCTAGGTGCTTTAAAATATATGACATCCCAAGACTACTGGCGATACAGTCCCCGTCAGGTTCTTTATGTCCAACAATGATGAAGGACTTGTGGGAATCCAAAAATTTCTTGAAGGATTCTATCTGTTCTTTACAAATCAAAACCATGATAAATTTCTTCCGTTGCCCAAATTTTTTTGAATTGGATTTTTAAATCTAGCAGGGGTGTCTCCAAAAGAATATTTCTGGCCTTCAAATTTTAAGCAAAAAAATGATTTTTCAAAGCCGTCTTTTGAAATTTAGATTTTTGGAGATTCCTTGTCAGTTCCAATTTAAACTAAAAAAGACTGGCGAGCAGAAAATTCCCTCAACCAGTCTGAATTTTCGTAAAAGCCTCGAAATCTAATTAGAACTTGACATCGAATGTGTCGATGCCTTCGGCGCTAATCTTTGATGCGATTGAAACAGGCGCGACTGTCCAGATAGGGTCTCTTCTGTCGGAGGTGACTGTAAGAATCACGTGATGGAATTCACCGTTCTTATAGAATGCAGTCATGTAGGAGTCAAGACCTGCAGCCTTGTTTCGGAAAAAAAGCTTCTTGTTTTCTGCCAACTTCTGCCAATCCTTTGGGATAACGACTGACGCAACGCTGAGACTCTGCTGCTGGTAGAATACAATGTAGGCATCCTTTGTCTGCATGATGCTGTAGAT
>JAZUEV010000263.1:0-4073 GCA_045640345.1 Treponema sp. | reverse complement strand
ATTCCAGATCCGAATCAGTGAACGAAAAATCCAGAATCTGGTCTACGGCTGTTTCAATCCCCGCGAACACTGAAAAACCACCGTTGAATGGATGTCGACGGAAAAAAAGTTCAAACACTGCCTGCTGATTTTTGTTCCGCTTCCAGTATCCCTGAGCCATAGTAAGTTCATAAAAATCGGTAAAGAGGGCGCTGTTTTCGTTTGCCATAGATGCACCTTAATTGCTTGGTCTTTTTTGATGTTTATAGCTGAATGTGGCCCAAAAATATCTGCCAATGAATTTACTGGCCAAGGCTTGGAACTTCCACTTGAATGCCCACATGGAATAGACTTTTCCTTTTCTGGATGCCTTGATGCTGTGGGCGACAGTTTTTTCTGGGTCCTTTCCATGTTTTACAGTTTTTCTTGCACCCTTTGATGCCACGTTTGCAAATTCTGTGCTGACAGGTCCTGGACAAAGGGAAGTTACGGAGATTCCCTTGTGTTTAAGTTCAGCCGCCAATGCGACCCCAAAACTAAGGACATAAGCCTTGCAAGCTCCATAGACTGCAAAATTTCCCAATGGCAAAAGGGATGCCTGGGATGCTGTGTTTATGATTCTTGAACCGCGGGACATGTATGGTAAAGCAAAACCTGTGATTCCTGTGAGGGAAGTGCAGTCCAAATCCACCATGTCCATTTCTCGGTTGGTGTCTGTGTCTGCAAATTCTCCATAAGTTCCAAATCCAGCGTTGTTGACCAAAACATTTATCCTTATGCCTCCGTCGGATTTGCTGTTTTCCGCATCCATTAGATTTTTTAAAGCCTGTGCTCCGGTTTTACCGCTAATGTCCATGGTCACACATTTTACGGTTGGATAAACTCCGTCTTCACCTTGGGCTTCCGTTTCTATCCTTTTTTTTGTTTCTTCCAATCTGTCAGAGCGACGGGCCACAATCCATATTTCATCCGACGCAAGTGCCCTTGTTTTTTCGTCCGATGATTTTGAAAAATCACAACTTTCCTTTGCCAATTGGCTTGCAAAACTTACACCCATGCCGCTGGATGCACCTGTTACAATAATAATTTTCTTCATGGTAGAATTATACCACAGATTTTTAAAAATCAAAAGTCCGTGGCTGTTTTGGCTAGAGGATTCCTAAATCCTTTTCATTATCTCATACAGTTGCCTCTTGGTGATTACAGTAAATACCGGTCGTCCGTGGGGGCAGTGGGGGTCTGGAAGTTTTAGCGCCTCTTGAGCAATCCATGAAGCTGTTTTTTCATCCAGCATGTGTCCATCCATGACTGCCATTCTACAGGCTGTGCTGGCGGCTACAGTGTTTATCATCTTGTGGGGGGCAACCCTTCTGTCCAGTAAATCCTTTGCCAAATCTTCTTCGCTTCCTTTCCAACGGGTCGGGACTGTGGTAAATTCCCATCGACCGTCCCCACAGTTTTTTCCAGAAAATCCGGCTTTGTCCAAATCATCCAAAATTTCTTCAAGATAATTGTCGTCTGCCACTGAATCTGTGTTCACCGTGTATGGAACCAGAAGTTCCTGTTTTTCACCTGCCGATTCCATAATCTTGTTGTAAAGATATCTTTCGTGGGCCGCGTGCTGGTCGATTATATAAAGCACATCGTTTTTTTCGGCAACCAAAAAAGTTCCCATGGTGCTTCCAACAAAATGGAAATTCTCTTGGGGATTGTCTGTTTCCTTTTCGTAATAGTTGGGCTTGGTGGTGCGGCCTTCCACCGATGGATTTTGAATGGAGTCTTCAAAGGATTCATCCTCTGCTGATGCAACCAGATTTGCTACCCTGTTTGCATAGTCGGACATGGTGCTGTGGTTTGGAGAAAAAACGCCTGCCGTCTGTCTAAAAAAAGATGAACGCCTGTCTTTTGTGGTGGAGTAGCTGTGTGATGGAATGTTCGACTCCTGGTATCCAAGGGAACTTTTGCTGAATGAAGATCTGTAGGATTCGTCCTGAAACATATTTGATTTTTTTTCCGACTGCTTTTCTTCAATAGAACTGAAGTCCAATCCAAAATCATCTTCAGACATATTTGAATCCTGCGCCTGAACTACCATGGTCTGGAGACTGTATTGCTTATAGAAATTTCTTGTCTCGGTGCTTACCTGGTGGTGCAGCGAATTTATGTCCTTGAACCTTGCCTCCCGTTTTGCAGGATGGATATTGAAATCAACCAAGGATGGATCCATCTGTACAAAAAGACAGGCCACTGGATGGGTTCCGTTGGGAAAATAACCGGTTCCGCCGTATTCAATTGCCTGTACCAGGGAATATTCATTGATTTTTCGACCGTTCACATAGATGAAAATGTTTTTACGGTTTGATCTGGACACAGATGGGTTTCCGATTATGAGCTTGAATGACCAGGAATTGTCCTTTGCCTGCGATGAGATTTCGTGGAAAAAATCTTCTGTCTCAAAAAACTCCATGGTCTGGATGAACCTTTGTGTAAGGCTCTGGTTTTTTGGAAGGGACAACTTTTTTTCACCCTCCATTGTAAGACTGAAACCAATGTCAGGACGGGGCAGGACTTTTTCTTCAAATGTACTCCGACACATGATTCCTTCGCTGGATGGTCGCTTTAAAAATTGACGACGGGCAGGAAAGTTTTCAAACAGGGCAGAGGTTTGGACGATTGTTCCCTTTGCCGACGGTGATGGCGTTATAACATGGTCTTCCGTGACAGATGCGTTCATCTTGAATCCACCGGATATAATCTCAAGTCTGCTGACTGCCGCCATGGATGAAAGAGCTTCACCCCTGAATCCCAATGTGGTGAGCCTTAGTAAATCCATTTCGCTGGAGATTTTGCTTGTGGCATGGGGACGGGCACAGTTTTGTAAATCCTCTTTTGTCATTCCGCAACCGTTGTCTATGACCCTTATTTTTTCTATGCCGCCACCTGTGATTTCGACAGCGATTTCGTCTGCACCAGAATCCACTGCATTGTCCATAAGTTCCCTGACAATTGCGTTTGGTCTGTCAATTACTTCTCCGGCTGCAATCTTTCGTGCCACTTCTGCGTTCAACTGTCGGACTGCTTTTCTTTGAGAGTTGCCCTGTTCAAAATCTTCCATAACCCTTAACCGTTCCCGCTGCTGATTTTTTAACCGTTTCTTGTTCCGTTGACTTCTGTGCTTGGACTAAAAAAATCCAAAACTGGAGCGTCGTCTTTTGTCTTTGATTTTTTTGCCCTGGTGGACTTTTTCTTGGGTTCTTCCTCGAACTCTGCATCTGGATTATCAAATTCGGAGTCTTCGGCTGGAGTGTTCATAAGTTTCTGGATTTTTCCTTCCATCGCATCCAGTTCTTTTTCCAGACCCTTTGTAAGTTTTATTCCTTCCTCAAAACTTTTTAGGGCATCCTCAAGACTGATGTCTGGACTTCTTATGGCGTTGCTCAATTCTTCAAGTCTTCTAAGGTCGTCTTCAAAATTTTTCATATCCTTCTCCATTTATAATGGGCATCGTTAAAAAACACTTTTTTAGTGATGTCCGGAATATTTGATATTCCTAACGAGTTTTAATCCTAAAAACTACACGGCTTAAAACATCGCGCTTTCAAAATTACCTCTAAAGATTTTAGTTTTTAGAGATTCCATTTAGTCTACTGTCGCAACAATTTCACCATTGGCTGGACGGATTTTTATTTTGCAACCAGATTTTACATCATTTGGATTTCGAATAACTTTACCGGTTTCCATATCGCTCACCATGGCGTATCCTCTGTCCAATATGGTCTGTGGATTGCAGCTTTCCAAAATCTGTCGGCACTGGTTGATTCTGTTCCGTTTTTCATCCAAAAACTTTTGTAGATTTTCAACCAGATTTTCTTTTGCTGCTTCAAATCTATTGACCAAAGGACTTTCGATTCTCCTTAACTGGAGCTCCATATTTTCTGGAGTGAAAGTTTTTAGCATGAGTCTCAAATTTGAAATCCTGCTTTCCACTGTGTTGTACAGATCCATTTTTGTGTTCTGGATGATGCTTAGAATTTCATCCTGCAAGGGGACTGTCAATTCAGCAGCCGCGGATGGAGTTGGTGCCCTGACATCTG
>JAZUEV010000262.1:0-4774 GCA_045640345.1 Treponema sp. | reverse complement strand
CGTACATGTAGAGATTTTGTGAACATGCTGTAAATACTACGGCATGAATTATTTTTATTTTGACTGGAGAACCATGATGAATCCGACTGTTAAAATTATTTTAGGGCTTTTGGGTGGTCTTGCCATTTTTATTTACGGCATGAACATTATGAGCGAGAGTTTGCAAAAAGTTGCAGGCGACAAGATGAAAAAAATTCTTGGCATCCTTACAAAAAATCCAATCATGGGTGTTTTGGCTGGTGCCCTTGTTACTGCGGTTTTACAAAGTTCCAGTGCCACAACTGCGGTTCTACAAAATATTCGGTGTATACAGACCACTGCAAAAAGTCATTCAAGGATTTTCATTGTGGAGATCATGTGGCACAAAACTGGTTGGCTTACACTTCATTCAGGAATAGCCAGTGGAGCAGATGTAATTCTTATGCCAGAAATTCCTTACGACATTAAAAAAATAAAATCAAAGATTGAAGGAAATGCGAACAAAAAAAATTACACTGTGATTGCAGTTGCAGAAGGTGCCTACTCTTGTGAGCTTGCAAATCTTTCAAAAAAAGAGAGAAAGGCAAAAATCGAGGGAGATGAATTTCCGTCGGTTGGATTCAGACTTGCAGCAGAACTTCAAAACTATTTTTTGGAAAACGAAATCCGTGTTCAAATAATCGGTCACAGTCAGCGTGGTGGAGAGCCTTGTCCATTTGACAAAATTTTTGCAAGCAGATTGGGAGCCGCAGCAGCCAGTTTGATTCTTGAAAAAAAATTTGGATTTATGGTGGGACTTTCCAATGGAAACATAATTCCAGTTCCGCTGAATGAAGTTGCAGGAAAATTAAAAACTGTCAGTGAAAACGAACAACTTGTTCAACACGCAGAAAATATGGGAATCTGCATGGGAAGATAATTTTGAATTGGAAAAGTCCAGACCGTTTATGAAAAGACAATCAAGAATGATACATGCACGAATCAGATGGAGTATGTTTTTTAAGTTGTAAGCGATTCAATGTCATCTCAAAACAACTGAATAAAAAAAATTACCGTCTAATTTTCCTCCTGGAATTAGGCGGTATTTATTTTTAACAAACTGACAAAATTAGAAATTCAATTTTTTAAATTTCTTATCTCACCTGCACAATTCCAAATACACAGTCGCCTGCTTTTTCAATTTTGCGAACAAGGTCGATGTAGTTAAGTTCAGTTTTTACATTGCCACCGTTTTCAATTCTTCCACGGGATAGACGACGTAACTGTTTTTTCTTGTCATCGATTTTTTGTTCAATGTGTTCAGCCTGCAATTTTTCGTCGCTGGAAATATCTGTCGTAAGATAAATACAGACCTGCTCATAAAAAAGTCTAACCTCTTCAAGATAATCAGAAATTTCTTTTGTCCGATTAATTTGTTCATCAACATCCGATTCTTCATATCTAGTGAAAAATTTTACCATGGTGTGCATGATGGACGAACATTCATCGCTAAGATTTTCCAGGTTGTCGGTAATTTGCATAAGTCGTTCAAAATCTTGACGGTCCTTGGAATTAGCAGTTGGCATTCTGGAACATTTTTGTAAAAAACTGGTGATGGATTCATTCATTTCATCAATGTAATTTTCTGTTGAATTGATGATGGCATTCTCACTTTCAATATTTTTTTTGTTGGTCATGGCATTGGTTATCGAGTCAAACATTTCCATAACTTTGATGGACATTTTTACAATTTCTTTTTGAATCTGAAAAGAATACAGATCAGCACTAACATGAGAGAATGGAAGAATCGCAGGAAGTTTATAATGTTCATTTTCCAAAGACTTATCATCTTTAATAATTTTTGTCGCAAGGTTCGCAATTTGATTTACAAATGGAATAAAAATCAGTGTGACACAAATATTGAAAATTGTATGGAGCATTGCAATATGTGTCGTAATATTTTCAAAGGGTAATCCTGGAACAATCATATCAACAAGTGCGAGAAATGGTTTAAAAATCAAAAGCGCAATCACAGTTCCTGCCACATTAAAACCAACATGAACCAAAGCTGTTCGACGAGCATTTACTGTTGCACCAAAACTTGACATGACAGCATCAATAGTAGAACCAATATTGCTTCCCAAAACAATAGCAGCCGAAAGTTCCCAAGTAAGACTTCCGTTGGCAGCCATGGTCAAAACAATCGCCGTCATTGCTGAGGATGAATGAATCAAAGCTGTCACAAACGCACCGATGAACACACCAAACAAAAGTCCCCAAACACCAATGGTATCAAACTTCTGCAAAAAAGCGACGGAACTTGGACTAAGAGAAAGAGTGTCCTTCAACAAACCAAGTCCCATGAACAAAAGTGCAAATCCCATAAAACAGTCAGCAAAATTATGAATCTTGAGTTTCTTGAAATATTTTAAAATAAATCCCACGCCAAAAAGAGGTATAGCCAGAGCTGAAATAGAAAAAGAAAATCCGAAAAATGAAACAATCCATGCGGTAACCGTTGTTCCAATATTTGCACCAAAAATTACACCGATGGCTTGGGGCAATGTAAGAATCTCTGCATTGACAAAACTGACAACCATAACAGTCGTTGCTCCAGATGACTGAATAATTGCTGTAACTCCAATTCCTGTAAGGACTGCCGTAAATCTGTTGCCTGTAATCTTTCCAAGCATTTTTTGAAGATTTCCACCTGCTCCTTTTTGAATACCGTCTGAAAGCATATTCATTCCAAAAAGCAAAAGACAAAGTGCTCCAACAAAGCCAAGAATCTGTCCAAGAATATTCAAAAACATAGATTACCTCCAGCTTTATTAAAGGTAATCATTTATGAACAATTTGAAAATTAAGTATTTGTAAAATTTATGTAAAATTCTTGTAATTCCAGTTCCTAATTTTTTTCTAATTATTAAAAATCGATTTTCAAATTGACATTTTTTATAAAAAATCTTAAATTCTAAATATGAGCATTTTTTTGATTACGGCATTTTTGTTTTTTGCAGGAAGCCTAATTGGATGGGTAATTGAATTACTTTGGAGACGATTTTTTTCCTCAAACAATCCAAGTCGAAAATGGATTAATCCTGGATTTTTGGTTGGTCCATATTTGCCAATCTATGGATTTAGTTTGACAATTCTTTTTCTTCTTACATTTATTGATGTCTCATTTATTGAAAACGTTATTCTGCAAAAAGTTGTGCTTTTTGTTTTGATGGCATTAAGCATAACAGTTTTTGAATATATTGCTGGATTGATTTTTATCAAAGGCATGAAAATCAAGCTTTGGGATTATTCAAAATGCTGGGGAAATATCCAAGGCATAATCTGTCCAATGTACACTTTTTTCTGGTACATCCTAAGTGCGGCATATTATTTTTTTATTCATCCAAAAGTTTTAGGTTGGCTTTATTGGCTTGCAAAAAATCTTTCATTCAGTTTTTTCGTTGGATTTTTTTATGGCATACTTTTTATTGATGTTTTTTATTCATTGAATTTGATGAACAAGATTCGCAAGTTTGCTTCCGAAAATGAATTTATTATTCGATTGGAAAATTTGCAACACCACATTCGAGAAATCAACGAAGAAAAATCAAACAAACTCCATTTCTGGCGTTCAATAAAAAGTGACCACATCAATGAGGATTTGAAAAAATTCAAGGACAAGTTTGAAAAAAAATAGGGAAAGTGATAAAAACAATTCACCATCCCCTTCCCTATTATAAAATTTTTCTCTGGCAGTGACATCGATTGTCACCTAAAGTTTTAAATACTATTTTTGTTTTTACCATCTCAGGTATATCTGTTTTTTTAGACACATCCGAACATCTCTAAAAAATACTTTTCAGGGGTGTACGGAATATTAGAAATTACTACAGAATTTTAAACCTTGAAATTACAAGACTCAAAACATCTTGTTTTCAAAGTTGCCTCTGAAATTGAAATTCCTAAATAATCCCACTTCTATAAATCCATCAAAATTGCTCGACATGGAGAACCGTCACAATCAGTTAAATTTAATGGAGCACAATTCAACATATAAACTCCATCGGGAACTTTTTCCAATCTGATTCCTTCAAGCAAAACAATTTCTTTTTTTAATAAAACCAAATGAACTTTCGCGGGTGCGTCTTCAGGACCAACAGTTTGAGACTCATTTCCGAGCAAATAAACATCAGCATCAGCAAAAACTTTTGCAGCTTCCAAAGTCACGACAGCTTTTCCTTTTATGAGAATTCTTTTTGCGGACTCTTTATTCAACTCTTTTGCTTGCTCAAGAATCTTTTTTGCATCGGACTCAGTTACATTTCCATTATGATTTTTTACAAAAGCAGGACCAATAAATTTTTCCAAATTAATTTTATCCACTCCAATTCCATCGTCATAAAAATGATATGGAGAATCGATGTGAGTTCCATTATGCACACACATTGAAAGAGCTGTCAAATTGCAAATATCACCGTCCTTTATTTTGTTAAGAATTTTTCTTTCAGGCTTCGAATCCCCAGGAAAGACTTCACATTCAAACAACGGTTGAGTAATATCGTAAATCATTTTTTCTCCTAAAAAATTAATATATGGAAACATCTAAAAAGCATGGAAATCTCTAAAATTGAAATTTTTAAAGATGCTTTATCTTTTAAAAATATCCATATCTAAGTGTAGCCTATGACAAAAAAAAAGTTAATAGTATTTCTCAAAAAATTTTGTTCGCAGTCTTTTTATTTATAGTTTTTTCTTATTGCTCAAAATATAAATTTAGTATTAGCCAAATTAAAATCAAATTGATATTATCAAATTA
>JAZUEV010000261.1:0-10569 GCA_045640345.1 Treponema sp. | reverse complement strand
TAGCACAAAAATGTGGAATTGACAATTATGGATAACAAAGGAAATCGGTAAATCATAAAATCTTCTCTTAGAAGCCTCTTAGGAGTCTCTAAAAATTGCAGTTTTTAGGGATGTCCTATTGTTTCTGGAATCCCTTCATGGGTATTTTTCTCACCATACTTGCAATTATCCCCGTCGGCACGAATCAACGCACTTAAGGACGGCACCGAACACATTAAGCAACAAAGAGTCCTCCAGTTTTTTTTGACTGAAGGACTTTGGATTTTTTTTACTGGGTTAGTCTTTGCGGTTTATTCCCACCTGCTGCTCCAATTCTTTTATACGCTTCAGTTCTTTTTTTCTCCAACCGCTGAAGTCCTCATTTACGGATGGCTTTGAAAAATCTATTCTATTTTCCCTTTCATAGTTCACCTCGTAAAGATACATCTCTTCCTCCTTTTCCGCCTGCACCAAGAACACAGGATGAACCTGCTCTTTTATGCAGAGGTCTTTCAGTTCTTGGTACTTGTTCTGCTCCAAAAGACTGTCCAAGCGGGCAAGCAAACCTGGATTTTTCTGGGAAAGGTCATATCGTGCCACATCCCTTATGGGACCATCGTACCTAATCATACCATGCCTAAGATTCCTCAGCAAATATTCATCATACTCTAGAATTTTTTGGTCAGGGTAGCAGCGGCTGACGATCTCAGGCTCTGTACCGAATATAGAAATGTCGCTTATATTTCCAGCTTTGGGCCAATACTTTTTTTTTGTATCCGCTTTTCATTCCCTCAAGATACTTGAATGAACCTTCCGACCATCCATAATCAGTATAAATCTCTTTTATGAGATTAAATGCCCCATGCATGTACAGATAGTTAATAACATAGCCATAAAAATATCTGTCTTCCTTACGCTTGTTCCATACATCATCCCAAAACATACCGCACAAAGGACCGTTAACCTTTTCATCCCGCTTATACTCAGAGTCCTCATCAATTTCGTATGTATAATTTTCAAAAGGATCATCATCAACGATAAGCCCCATTTTTTCAAGCTTATCAAAGTCTAATTCACCATTACTTAAATAACACGATTCATCAAACATCAAAGTACCCCCTTTTTCAATTACCGCATCACAATTCGAAGCAAATTTCTCAAATTTCATTTTTACATAGCAATCATGTTTCATAGGATCGCAGAATCCAACTGCATTGCCTGAGCGTCCTAAATACTGCACCCAATGATCATCAAAACAAACAACCGAAGAGTAAGGGATCATATTTAGGTATTTCTGCCAGGAACTTTGCCTAATATTTTTTATGCTTTTCACCTGTATGCCAGGGATTCTCCATTCACCTTGGGCAAGTTCTTTGTGTCCAGGGTCATCCTTTTTTGTTAAAGAATTTTGTAAACTCAGATCCCTTTATTCCTGCATTCATCAGGGAGAAAAAAAATACACCCTCGCATGTACATGGTGAACCAGCTATGCTTGTTTAAGTCTGGATAAACCAGTTCCACTTCATTTTTACGATACCACATTCTGCTAAAATCTTTGTTCATCAATTTCCTATTAAATCCTCCTTTCTAACAAAGTTTCTATAAAGATAGTCACAAAATTGCAAATCGGCAAGTTTTTTTTTAGGAAATTTTTCGGATTTTTCATTTTTCTACTAATATATACGCTTATTTCAGGGATAAAGGATTGGTGGAGTCACATAAAATTTAAGTTTGTCCCCTAGTTCACATAATCAAAAAAAATCAGTATAATAGAAGAACTATGGATTTGATTAAAAAGCTTGAGGACCTTTCGTCCAGATTTACTACAGTGCAGGATTTGATTGCAGACCCTGATTTGGTTAAGGACCAGAAAAAGTACAAGGATGTTATGCGGGAGCACCGATATCTGTCGGAGCTTATGGAATTGTACGACGAATATAAAAAAGTTCTTACCGGCATTGATGAAGCCACCATCCTGATTACAGAAGAAGACGACCACGACATGAAGGAAATGGCTCGTGAAGAATTAAAGGAACTGGAAGAAAGAAAGCCGCAGCTGGAAGAAAACATCAAACTTAAATTGATTCCACCAGATCCTTTGGACGAAAAGAACATCATCCTTGAAATTCGTAGCGCCGCTGGAGGGGACGAGGCAACACTTTTTGTCCGTGACCTTTGGGAAATGTACATCCATCTGGCAGAAAGAAAGGGATGGAAAACAGAAGTCATGGAAATGCAGGAAACAGAAGTCGGTGGGTTCAACAAGATTGTTACATCAATCAACGGTTCCTTTGTCTATGGAACTTTGAGATGGGAATCGGGGGTCCACAGAGTTCAGAGAGTTCCAGCCACAGAGTCCCAGGGTAGATTGCAGACATCCACAGCCACAGTTGCTGTTTTGCCAGAAGCTGAGGAAGCGGAAGTTAAAATCAATCCAGGTGATGTGCGTGTTGATGTTATGCGCGCCGGTGGACCTGGTGGACAGTGCGTTAATACAACAGACTCGGCAGTTCGCTTGACCCATATCCCAACAGGAATCGTGGTTATTCAGCAGGACCAGAAAAGCCAGATCAAGAACAAGGAAAAGGCATGGCAGGTTCTTCGCGCAAGACTTTTTGATTTGGAGCAGTCCAAGCTTGATGCAGAACGATCATCAGCAAGAAAGAGCATGGTTGGAAACGGAGACAGAAGTGAAAAAATCCGTACCTACAACTATCCTCAGGACCGCATCACAGATCACAGAATCAACTTGAGCGTCCACAATCTCCCAGGCTTCATGATGGGAAACATGGACGACATGCTGGATGCCTTGAATGTCTACGCCAAGGAAGAACAGTTCAAGGAAATCGACGCATAAGTTTTGGAGACCGTTAACCAAACCTTATTCCATGAGTGAATTCCAAAAACGCAGGTGGTATCCCAATTTGAGATGTCACCTTGAACTTGAAAATGCCATCATGATGTTAAAAATCGTCCTGAACTGCAAATGTCATCCTGAGCTTGACTCAGGATCCCTTTAATCCAAAAGAGATTCCGAATCCTGAGCCGTAACAATCCAGTGCAACAACACGAATTAGGATGACATTTTTTTCCACTGTTTCAGTCATTTTGGCTGAACGACTTTTATGGAAGGGACGTTACAAATGTTTAGTCGTCGGATTGGGAGTCTTCCCTTATCATCTTCTCCAATTCTTTCAGCCTGTCTATCTCTTTCATTCTCCACCTAGAAAAGTCCAACTTTACATCAATCTCAGAAAAATTAATGCCACTTGTTTTTTTATCGCCAATCTCCATGGACCAATCTTCTTCTTCTCTTTCCGCCATTACATAGAACACTGGATGGAGCTGTTTTTTGACACACAAGTCCTTCAAAGCATCGTAGTCATGTAATTTCAGAAGTTTTTCAATATCCGCATACAAAAAAGGTTTGTCATAAGCCAGCGTCCGAAACTGATCGCCCAATGTGTAAATATAGGTAGTTTCATTCTCCCTCAACTCACGGAACAAGTATTCCTCATACTCCAAGATTTTATGTTTAGGGTAGCATCGACTGTATGTTTCAGGCTTACCGTCAAATATATCATTGTTGCTTAAGTCATCTACATTGCCCAAATACTTTTTTTTGTATCCGTATATCATGCCCTCAAGATATTTAAAGGAGCCTTCCGAAAAATGATAGTAATTGTAGATTTTTCGGATTCGATTAAAAGCCCCGTGTATATAAAGATAGCACTCGTAGCTATATAAATTCCTATCAACTCTTCCCCACTTAATCCTGTCATTGTAGCGCATATTTCTCAAAGGACCAGCATTCTGTTCGTCTACGAAAAATTCAGACTCCTCGTCCACTTTGTAAGTAAAAGATTCATAATCGTCTTCACAAGAGGTAGGAAGATTTTTAACAAGCTCATCTAATTCAGCATCTGAAAGCTCGCCAGAAAGAAGACTTTCACTATCATCAAACTGTATATTTTCGCTATCTGCCGGCATATTCCCTCCTTTTTCAATGACCGCGCTACACACACTTGCAAAATCATCAAAGTTCTTTACCTCATATCGGTTAAATTCCCTTGGATCGCAAAAAATAATTTTGTTTCCTGATTTTCCCAAGTACTGAATCCAATGGTCATCGTTACATACGACCGAGGATCTTGGTATGTTTCTTAGATACGATTCCCATGAGACTTTCCCAATGTTGTTCAAATTTTTTACTTTTATTCCAGGAATCGACCATTCTCCATAGGCAAGATTTCTCCATTTACCACAAGCCTCCTTATAGGAAAATTTTGATTCTACGGATCGAATCATGGGATCTATTTTACAAGCCAATTCATAGGACTCAACAAGGGTTTCTTTTTCCAACATATCCCGAACCATGCCATACACTTTGCCAAGTTGCATCCCTCCCATAACATTGTTACCTGTAATCAAGTACCATACAAGCATTGATTTACATTCGCGAGAAACTCTTTTGATTATCCTAAAATGTTTTTCGCTAACCGATATATCATTGCCATGAATGCGAAAATTCTCATTCTCATCAAAAAACTTTCCAAACCCCGAACCCTTTATTTTTGAATTCATCAGAGAAAACAGAATACAGCCTCGCCAATACATGGTAAACCAATGGTGTGTCGCTAAATCCGGATAAACAAATTTAGATTCCGTTGAAAAGTCATGTACATTTTTATTCGTCTTTCTTTTCAAATTTTTAACTCCTCCTTTCTATGAAGATAATAAAAAAATTATCAATCGTCAAATTTTTTTGTGGGGAAATTTTAATTTTCCTTCTATTATATTGCAGTTTAAAAACGGTTGATGGACATTTCCAAATCTGTTTCCATGGTTAACATAATCAAAAAAATAAGTATAATAAAGAAACCGATTTATAAGTCCGTTATTTTTATGGGAGACAAAAATGAATATACAGGAAGCGCTCCAGTTTGGAAAAAATCAGCTTGAATCATCCCCTTCTCCACTGCTTGACTGTCAGGTGTTTCTCCAGCACATTTTGAACTGCGACAAAACTTTTTTGATTTTCCATCGTGAAAAAATCCTCACAACCGAAGAAGAAAAAATCTACATCGACTACATCAACAAAAGAAAAACTGGTCTCCCGGTTGCTTACATAACTGGCCACAAAGAATTTTACGGATACAATTTTCTTGTGACCCCTGATGTGCTTATTCCAAAACCTGACACGGAGATTCTTGTGGAAAAGGCGCTGGAAATCATTGCAGAAAAATATCATACGATGAAAAGACCCATAACCGTTTGCGACATGTGTACTGGAAGCGGCTGCATCGGGCTTACGATTTTAAAATCCTGCATTGAAGATTTTGTTTCCCAAAACCAGATTCCGGAAATCACTTTTGTTGACATAAGCGAAAAAGCATTGGACATGGCGAAAAAAAATTATGTCCACCTGGAAGTTGACAAATCCCCTGCCAAAGTTGATTTTATCCAGAGCAACCTTTTTGAAAATGTGGCCGGACCTTTTGATTTGATTGTCACTAACCCTCCCTACATTCCCTCAACCGAAGCCAAGGAACTTTTGACCGACGGAAGGTCCGAACCGATTTTGGCTTTGGACGGTGACATAAACCTTGACGGAAGCCCCACCTTCAAAAACGATGGTCTTGGAATCATCAGGAATCTTGTTCCCCAGGCAAAAACTCGTCTTAACAAAAATGGAATCCTTTTGATGGAAACCGGTGAGTACAACGCCGACGAAGCAAAAAAAATTATGGAACAAAATGGATTTTGCGACACACAAATCTTTTTGGATCTGGAAGGTCAAAAGAGGGATGTGATGGGGATATGCTTAAATGGAAATCCGCAATGAATGAAACTCATCGGCACGAATCCCTTGACACAAATGAAGAGGGTTTTTAAAAATAGAAATTCAAATTGACAAACGCCAAACTTATATGAAGTCAAAACACACAGGAGAGGTACGAGATGAAAAAGTTTTTGACCTTGATTTTTTTTGCTCTTATAACATCGACCGTTTTTTCGGAAGTTCGATTCGGTTTAAATGTAGGTGATAAATTTTATGTTCAGGCCCCAAAGGAAAATTACCTGACCATTACAACAGGGGTCGCATTTTCAACTTTCAAGTCACTGGAAATTATTGCCGAATACGAATTTGCAAACCACACACAACCCGACTACACAATTTGGAACGGTACATTCGCCTTGGGAATTCAATACGGATTTGATTTAAAAAATTCCTTTTACATTAGGCCAGGCGTGTTGATTGGTTTATTCGGATTCTCTTACTGCCACAGAGTCTCTCCTTTATATGATGATTTACAAATCGACAGTGAAATTGGCGGTCCTTATGTTGAACTAAAAATCGAAGCAGCAAAAAGATTTGCCCTGCAAAAAAACTTTCTTGAAGTCTACACCGATTTGGCACTGAGAAGAGAATTCACTGGATACCTGCCTTTAAAATTTGACATCGGAATCTGTTATGGACTCTAAAATCTTTTTGTAAAAATTTGGTAATTTATTTATATGGGGGTTACGGCTCTGCAAGCCGTCGCTACGTCCGGGGTTCCGTTCGTATCCTCACTCCATTGCTTCGCAACAGTCCTCCGTCCTGCCCCTACCATCGCTAACCCAAAGATCTGGTATCATCAAAAATATCTGTTTTTACATATTTCAATAATACCAGATTTGCTGACAGTCCCTTTACTTTGCCCTGCGATATTCAACCACACTTGGATAATCAGTTCCAATCCTTCTCAAACCCAGGGCATCTTTTTCAAGATAGACAATCTGCCAGGTTTCATCACCTATAAGTTCTGCACTGGTATAGTATACAATGATATTAGAAAGCTGTATTAAGTTTCCGTCCACATTATATGAGGCTGTATAACCTGTAACCATATCCATACCCAGCCAGGAATCATATTCAAATTCCGAAAACCTTTCATAACCATCGTCTGCATCAAAAATTAGTCCGCTATAGCAAACCCCCGAATCATTTTTCACATCCCTCATGTTTCCTTCATAAACTAATTTTCCGTTCTTGTCAAAACGTACCTCTTCCCAGACACCAATCAAATTTTCATAACTGATTTTTTCTGAAAGGTATCCACTGAAACACCAGCCTGTGGTCCCTGCATTCAATTTTTTTCCGTCCCTGTCATAAGTGGAGCTAGCAATCTTCACCTTCACCCAGTTTCCTTTTACGGAATCAATGGTCTGGTCTTTTCCAACTTCAATCACATTTACTTTTGTTCCGAATGTCATGGTACATTTGATTTTGCTTTCCCCATCCTGTGCTTCCCTGAGTCTAAGATTCTGTTCAACATACAAATTCTTTCCCAAAAGCAGGTTCATCGTTTCAATCTCGTTACGTTTTTCCTGAATTAAACTTTCAATGGTCTGAATATTTTTTTCTGCCTCAAGTTTTGATTCGGAAATATTTTCACCATACAAGGTCAGAAAATCCTTTGAAATTTTAAGAGAGCCTTCTATTTCCTTAAGATTATCTTCCGTCAGATTTCCATTTTCAGAATTTAATTTTTCACACTTCTCCAAAAGTTCCGTGGAGCTCTGAAGAATTGTTTCAATTTCCTTTGTGGCAACACTGTTGTCTTTTTTTGGATTCTTACTGCAACCAACAAAAAGAACAAGGGATGCAAAAATGACAGGCATTATTCTTTTTGAAGTTTTTAAAATGCTTTTCATAAAAATTCTCCTAGCAAAAAAAATCAGATTATCGTATCAAAAAAAAAATCACTAGGTCAAGTCACCATTAAAAATCTAGTCATCTTTTTCCAAAAGCTGATCAACTGTTAAAAGTTTTCCGTTCAAATAGAAATGATACCCCAGCATTATGTAATGGGAAATATCGTCGGGATGTCTTATGTCCTTGTCCAAAAAGATTTTTGCCACTCTATCTGGTCCAGGATAAATCCATTCGTTTCTTATCCACATTCCCAATGTCCTGTGGTACTGAATAACATCGGAAGCATTTTTCAATTCAGATTTGTCCTCGTCTGAAAGCAACTGGTCAAACTGTTGGTAGCATTCTTCCAATGTGCCGGGAATATCAACACGAACAAAGTCGGCGGTATACAAGTAGACACCCTTTTCATCATCCTTCAGCGTCCCTTGAATCAGATACCTGACCATTGATGCAGCAATATAATATCTTCCATTTATTTTCGTAAAATATTTTTTCTGAAGACTCACTGGCTGATATCGGGGGTCACTTTTATAGGATTTTTCATCCACCACAATATCAAAAGCAACAGGACACTTGCCACCGGAAATTCTTATTCCACCTTTATAGCTTTCGACCTTTGCCCCAAGAGTCTTGAAAGAATTTTCCAAATCAACAAAGGATGACATATAGTTTGGACCTGCGATAGGCGGTGTCAAATCGTTTTTATAAATTTTTCCTTGAACCGCAACATCGTTTATAAAAAATGAAATCTTCTGCTCAGTGGTCTGGGCAAAAACTGAAACACAAATGGTTAAAGCAAGTGTTAAAATCACAAACAATTTTTTCATTATTTCCCCCTTTATAAGATGAAATTATGGAAACCTATAGAAATTGCAATTTTTATAGGTAACTTTGAAAATATGATGTTTTAATTCGTTGTATTTCAATGAATCAAAACTCGCAGGCATCACTAAAAAATATCAAAATGATTTTTCTTTAGCGATGCCATTATATAGCACACTTGATTTTAGCTCAACCATTTGCTGACAAAGAGAAAAACCTAAAATCATCCTCTGCTTGATAATTCCCACGGGCAAGGAAGCTCCTTACAACACAAGATAGTCAAACCTATCGCCAGTAGCAGCGAGACCTTCTGACCAAAAATCAGGGGGCCTTTTTTTGTTGATTCAACAGTCTTTTTTCATGCTGAAATTTTCCATAACTAATTGAAAAAATCCTGCCAACAAAATGCCGACAGGACAGTTTTCAATCGCTCGGACTAAAAATAAAGAATCTAGATTTCCATATCCATGCTTTCTTTTATCATGGCATAGAATCTGTCAAAGGCTTCATTCTCGTTGTCAAATTCATGGATGATAAAAACAGTGTCAGGGACAATCACTCTCACTTCTTTCCCTCTTTTGTCTGTGTCATATATATACTTCGGTTCAGGAACAAAGTTGCAACGCAAATCAGCATAACCATACTCAATAGCCTGTGATGATCCGAAGATGAACCATTTTTTTCCATGATTTACAACTTGAGTACATCCAAAGACATCAATTTTTTTGCCAATCATTTTTCCATAATTCTTCTCCTGGTAATACGGTATAAATTCGCATCCTACCATAATTTTGTCATTTTCGTAATGAAGTTTTTCGTCCACCATTCGTTTTACGAATTCACTTTCTGTCATTCTCTTCCCCCACAATAGATAAAATTTCAATTTTCTTTAGAATATGTCCTGAAAGCGGCAACAGATATTGAAGTGCACCGCCAGAAAACTCTTTCTACTTAGCAACCTTCCCCATGAGTCCATACTCCCAGCCATTCACATTGAGATTATTATCTTTCACAGTTTTTGAATACCTTACATACTCGCTACAAATATTTTTAAATTCCTTTTCTGAAACCACAGATTCCGCATAAAATAAACAAATTTTTCCGTCAAAAGTCAACAAAAATTTAATTTTTTTTCCAAAAAGTCGTCTCTCAGAGCATTCATATTTTCGCCCCCGAGCATTTCAACCATTTGCTAAAACAAAGACTGTATTGAATCCGCAGATTCTTTAAAGGGCATTTCGACAGACAATGACTATATAGGGCATCTCTAAAAAATACATTCTAGAGGTTCCCTACTCTTTTTGCTGCCTCAATTATTATAAGGACACTTGTTTCCTATGCATTGCTGATTTTTACCAGAAAAACTACATTTGATTTTTTCGGACTGGAGTCTTACACCAAAGTTGCTGTTTACGAAATCCACGGCCGCCTCAAAAGATATATAGGCATCACGCTTGCAACAACGAGGACCGTTTATCTCCCCTATCCTCTGAATCGCCTTTGAAGTAACAAGCATCTTTCTTCCCCATGAACCATCTGTAGTCAAAGGACCAGTCTTATCAATCAATGAAAGTGCGGCACCTATTGATGTGGCAGCTCCACAAACACCCCAATATGCACACTGAGCTCCAGGCATCTTTAGTCCCTGAGTTATTATCCAATTCAAACCTTCCTCAAGATCAATGTCTCCACCCGCATTTTTGAATGCAACTAAAAGACATGCCCCATCCAAAATGTGATGTTCAGGTCCATGGATTCTAACAAAATCTTTTTTGGCGACTTCATTGAAGATTTCCACAGGATTTGTTCCAGTGTATTTTTTACATTCTTCCACAATCTGTTTTGCTATGTCTTCCATCACTTCTTCTCCTCGAATCTTTTTTTCAAAACCTCATAGTGATTTCTATTGCTCTTGTCGCCACCGTTATCTGGAAAAAGACAAAACGGAAGACTATCAGTTGTCCTATGTTTAATCACACAGTCGCAACATTTACCATGATTTGGGCAAGTCGTTTTTGGACACATACATTCCTTTACATTTGGGCAAGACAATTTCTTCGCTCCTT
>JAZUEV010000260.1:0-1654 GCA_045640345.1 Treponema sp. | reverse complement strand
TAACACATGGGAGTGGACGCAGGAATTGAAAATCACATTTATCCTTGCGCCACTGTTGTTCATGGCATGGGGATTCATGTCTGAAATAATCTCAAAGAAATATCTTGCGTTTGTAGATTTATTTATCTTTTCAATATTTTTTTCAGTCATATTGTTGCTGATAATAATATCCCATGCGGAAGGACCGACAGCACTGATTTTTTTGCCGTTTGTTTTTCTGCTTTATAAACCCGTTTCACTGATTCTAATATCTTTCCTAACCTTGGGTTTCAATCTTCTTGTTATGAAGGCAAGCAATCTTGAAATCAGTAGAAGAGATTTCTTTACCACTTATATATCCTTTTACTCTGTTCCGGTTGTGATGTTCTTCGTGAGCATTCTGTTCAAGCTGTTTAACGCAAATGAACATATAATCGGGTTCTACGGTTTCAATAATATGGACAGCATTTTGTGGTTCAAATCGGGTATCATCATTCCAATAACATTCATTTACGAAGGTCTTTTGCTTTTGGTAAAAAGTCCTAACAGGAGGAAGGAGTCTGCAATGAAAAATTCTGGTCCCATTTATCTATATACAAATTCCGAACTGAAAAAATATGAATCGTTTATTGAAAAAGAATATGGAGATTTTGATGAAGTGTTGCATGAAATAGTTTCTCCTGATATTCATTTGGACATTGCAATCGTCCCTCCAACTGATGGTCAGCCTTATTATAAATTGATAACCCTGGGGACCGGTACATACAAGATGAATGTCCCCAGGGAACTTAAGTCATATAAATTGGAGCACGCTGAATATGCAATCTTCCTGCCAAAAGAGTGGGACATAAAATCAGACAGGGAAGAATATTATTGGGCGGTACGACAGTTAAAGAATATTGCCAGACTGCCAATCGAAACTGATTCATGGCTCGCTTACGGTCACACTGTCACAGCGAATGAAGATTTTAGCCCCGTCGCTAGCAACACTGGCTTCAACAGTTTTGTGTTGATAAATTCAATCAACAAAAATAACAGAACCGTGCCCCCTTTAAAACTAGGGTTGACAAAAAAAATAAATTTCTATCAGGTGTTCCCTCTTTACAACGAAGAAGTGAATTATAAAATAGAAAATTCTTTGGAAAAATTGATAGCCAGATTTTCCGATGAGGATTTTGATCCGGTTGTCAATATAAATCGAAAAAACAATTGCCTTTAGTGGATGATTCGATTGTTTTTGAATTTTAAAATAGGTCAATAAAATGTACATGATTATTTTTATGATAGTTTCTGGAATCGCATGGCTCTTCTTGATGTATAAAATCGTGCGCAATCAAATCAAAAAGGCATCCGAAAGAAACAAAAAAATTTTGAAGGAATATGAAGCAGAAGAACGGACGAACGCATTGAAAATAGAAAAAAAGAAAAATACGTTAAGAGCGTTGTTTATTTATTTGACTTATCTACTTGGATTTCCAACAATTTGTTTAATTGTTTTGTTATTTGCAAAGACTTTTCCACATGAAAAGATTAGACCTCTTGGATCGTACCTGTTGTTTCAGGAAAATGGGATTTCGTATTACGGAAAACATGATTACTCAATTTTTTGCTACAACAATGGATTTGAACAGTTTTCTTCATACAAGATATTTGAAAAAAAAGAAAAAGACGTTTT
>JAZUEV010000259.1:0-3069 GCA_045640345.1 Treponema sp. | reverse complement strand
GGTTCAGCGATTCTATCTGGGACTTGAAGAAACTCAACCCATCTCAAATTTTTACAGTCCCTAAAACAATTCTGTGGGAAATAATTATAATATCCAAGTCTCACCCAATAGAGATTGTCCGACCGGAATAAAAATTCTTCTGGCAAAGGATAATATTTTTTTTCTTCATCCAACCACTGCAATGTGGTCCCCGATAAATCAAGGTAAACTTTTTTGTTTTCTCGTTTCTTTATTTCATCACCAATTTTTTTTACCAAACTGTCTGTCATTTTTCCAGTTGCACTTACACAATAAAAATCCCCTACCACTTCCACAGCTGGATTGGAACTAAGCAAAACTCCAAACTGTCTGGCACTTTCCATTGAAAATTTTTCCACATCAACTTTTGAAAGATCAACTTTTTTTACAGAACACAAGTCAAAACATTTTTCCTGAGCCTCTTCAAATTCAGTTGGAAAAACAATTGAACTCAAATCAGAACCATAAAAAGCATGTGGAGCGATTTGAATAACATTGTCAGGCAAAATCAAATTACGTTTTGAAGAATTCTCAGTTCCAAAAAACTCACTAGCATTTCCACAATATAGTAACAGTCTCTTTCGTCCACCTGAATCAGGAATACTCTCAAGCAAAAGTCGTCCTTCAACAGAATAGCCTCTAGCAAAGTTATCTCCATCAAAAGCGACATTGTTTTGGTAAAGATTATATTCGCTACCCTTGGAGGAGACAAACGCTCCGGCATCTATTTTATCTATGGACGATGGAATAGAAATAATATCCGAAGCTACACAGACAGATGATTTACAAATCCGCTTGGTCGTCTTAGGCAAAACCAACTGTATAAAATATCCACAAAGGCTTTCGCTGTTCAATGTATCTTGCAAATTATATGAATAAGTACAGTCCCACATATTCAATATATAGTTTCTGTTTCTTGCCAATTCTTTTTCGGCCGCCAAAAGTTTCTGCATATCAGAAAAGAATTTTTCATCAAGTTCACCTTTCAAATCGATTCGATAAATTCCATAGGGACTTAATGATTCAAGCTGCTGGAAAAAATCCTTCGTGTTAATTGATAATTTTTTTACAGAAAAATCAACCTGCTTTCGCAATACAAATTTTTGTCCGTCAAAATCAAAAAGATATGGTTCTCCAAAGGGAGCATCCGGAAAAAGTTTCACATCCCTTTTGAGCTGAATCTTAAAATCAAAATCATCCGTAAAAGAAAACTCATATCTTTTATTTGCATCAAGCTTTGAATTCAAGACAGATGTAATCTGGGACGTAACAATCTTTTGGGATGGAGTCCAGGAATTACCGTCATAAACAAAACACCTAAGATTCTCTGTAAAAAAGTCTTCAGCATTTTCTATCTTGTCGAAAATCAACATTACAGGATAGGATTCCACAGGTCTCCATATTTTGTATTCACTGGAAAACCCATCGTTAGGTTTTGGAATCGCATCTATCATTTCCTTTGTATATGGATCTTCCTTATAGCCATCGAGATTTTCATCGTTAATTCCAATCTCTGCCATGCAAGTTTCTTTATAATTTCCATAAACAGATTTTATGACAAAACGAATTTTGTCAAACTGCATCAACTTTCGAGTTCCATAAAGAAATTTAAAAACCTGGTTTTCACAATTGTCGGCAAGGGTTATGGAAACAGGACTTGGGTCATTACCAAAATAAATGTCCAAATCCTTCACGCGATTGCTCTTCCAAAAATTTTTTGTATTTCCGTTTCCATTTCTAAAAGTGATTGTGCTTACTGTATTCATTCTTGTGAAATGCATCACAATCTCTTCGCCTACACCATCGCCATTTGAGTTTTCAAACCAAGTACCATATCCACCGTCGGAAAGATTTTTTGCGTCGAAACCATTTTGAGCCGATGTAGCCCAGGTTTCCGCCATCGCAACTTTTTTTGGTTCAAGCCGTTTTGAATAATCCCAACAAAATTGGTACCAGTTTATATATTCAATTTCATTTTTGTCATAGAAAACTTTTGCTTTGTTGAAACCATTTTTTCCATCCGGATATTCAAGTCCGTCACCGTCGTAAGAAAAAATGTAAAGAGGATTTCCCGATGTATATATTTCTCTCAAACTGACGCACCCTTTAAAAGCATGCCCCTCTATCGATGAAAGTCGAGAACAAAGTGTTACTTTTTTTAGATTCACGCAGTCCCTAAAAAGACCGGAAGAAACTGTCAAAAGTCGCTCCGGCAAAACCACGGAAACAAGATTTGTCATGCCACTGAAAAAATATTTTGGAAGACTAGTGTCCGAAAAATCCCCCACAGGAACATCACAATTTCTCAAATCCAAATCAACAGAATTATCAGGAACAGACTCAATCAGATTCTTCAATTTTTCAAGTCCATTCTCATCCAATGTCCAATCCACGACAATAGGAATTTTTTCACCCAGCGGAGGAACTTCTATATTTTCCACGCCCCCGTCATAATCAGCAAGCAAGTCTGGAGTGACAATATTGCCGTAATCATATTTTTTTTTGCAAGAACAAACTGTTACTAATATATATATAATAGAAGAAAACAGAAAAAATATTTTCAGTCCTTTCATTTTGCTTTCCATCCGGACACACCAGATTTTGAGGAGCTAAAGACGATTACAACTTTTTTGCAAGGAACTCCCTGTTCTTCAAAGCGCTGAGCAAATTCTCGTTCTTCGATTCTTGTAAAAGCATCCTCGGTGACTTCAGAAAGCTCCAGCCCCATGTCGGACTTTAACTGAAAAACATATCCCTGAAAATTTCCGTCTCCATCCAAAACAGAAAACATCACATCGGAATTTGTATCGCTGGACACATCTTCGCCAATCAAATTTGAAATCACATGGAAGACAAATTTATAAATCGCATCGTACTCTATTTTTTTGTTAGTGATTTCCTTAATCTTCTTGAAATCCAAAATAGATTCAAAACGTTTCACAAAAGCACCAACATTTTTTGTTGCCAAAAGATTTTTTAGTGCCTCCAACTCGGTAACACTTTTTGAGATGGAACCAACCGAAGTAAAGATCAACAAAAGATTTTTCAGCA
>JAZUEV010000258.1:0-1521 GCA_045640345.1 Treponema sp. | reverse complement strand
CATTACAGTTGAAGATGCTGAAATCATCAAGGCATTTGAGACAAAGGGATACGATGGTACACCTGCCACAAACCATGACGTGAAGGCCATTGAATATTTCATTAAGCGCAAGATTAAGGAAATGGGTATGGAGAATATTCTTGAATATGTTCACTTTGCCCTTACTTCTGAAGATATCAACAACATCAGTTACGGTCTTATGATTCGCGATGCTGTTAACGAAGTTGTTCTTCCTGAAATCCTCAAGATTTATGACAGCCTTTATAAACTTGCGTTTGAACATAAAAATCTTTCCATGCTCGCAAGAACCCACGGTCAGCCAGCCACACCAACAACTTTTGGAAAAGAAATCCTGGTGTTTGTAAACCGTATGAAAGAGGAGCTGGTCCAGCTTGGAAACATTGATATCCTTCTTAAACTGAACGGAGCAACCGGTGGATTCAATGCCCACAATTTTGTGTTCCCTGAATTCGACTGGATCAATTTTAGTCACGAACTTATCAATTCTTTCAACGACAGCATCACCCCGATGGACAATCCTTACATGAGCGTTAAACCATTGAAGGTCCGTTTCAATCCAATCACTGCACAGATTGAGCCACACGATTCTTATCTCCGAGTGTTCGACGGTGTGAAGAGAATCAACAACATCCTCATTGATTTTGCAATGGACACATGGCGCTACATTTCCGACGGATGGATCAAGCAGCGTGCTGTTGCTGGAGAAATCGGTTCTTCTGCTATGCCACACAAAGTTAATCCAATCGACTTTGAAAATGCGGAAGGAAACTTTGGATTCGCCAACTCAATGTTTGAATTCTTTGTCCGAAAACTTTGCATCAGCCGTCTCCAGCGCGACCTTACAGATTCAACAGTTGAACGCAACATGGGTGTGGCTTTTGCTCATTCTATGATTGGTTATGCAAGTCTTGAAAAGGGTCTTGGAAAAATCGAGGTCAATGCGGCAAAAATCACTGAGGCATTGGAGACAACACCAGAAGTTCTTGCAGAGGCATACCAGAATCTTCTCCGCATGAGTGGTGTTGATAAACCTTACGAGCGTCTCAAGGAAATCACCCGCGGTAAAAAAGTTTCTATTGAAGATTTCCACAACCTGGCCCGCAATCTGGATGTAAGTGATGAAGTGAAAAACCGTCTCCTTGCAGCAACTCCTTTGACATACACAGGTCTGAGCGGAAAGATTGTAGAACAGTTCGACGCAAAAATTAACTAACCTTTGCTGAAATAGTTCAATATGGGCCCGCCGTCTGGTTGATTCTGGCGGCGGGTTCTTTTTTTTGGCACAGTTTTTCAAAAGGAGGTGAGAAGAACTAAGATTCCACTTCGCTACCTATAACCTATCTTCTGTCTACTTGTTTTTATGGACGTTTACTACCTTCAGAGGTGTGTAAGCGTCAATTTTTCGCCCCATCAGGCTGTTGGAACCGTTGAAACATCAGATTTCTTGATCAATTTGATATTCCAAGGAAGAAGTTCAGACCATTTTGAATCTGTCCAGCC
>JAZUEV010000257.1:0-3754 GCA_045640345.1 Treponema sp. | reverse complement strand
TTGGAGGATTAGCTCAGCTGGTACGAGCGTCTGGTTTACACCCAGAATGTCGGGGGTTCGATCCCCTCATCCTCCATCCAACGGGACATAGCGCAGCTGGTAGCGCATCTGGTTTGGGACCAGAGGGTCGCTGGTTCGAATCCAGTCATCCCGACATAAAGGCAGTAACTAAGGTTGCTGCTTTTTTTTTATTTTCCATCTTTTCTTGGAAATCGGTTCTATTGTGCCATCGGACATCAATTCACGATTTCTGCCGTCCAGAATGAATCGCCCATAAAAAAAGATGCCAGAAATTTCCAGCATCTTAAAAATAGAAACTTAAAGCAATGAATGAACCCCATCGGCACGAATCAACAATAATGGCGACCTCAAAACTTGCAATTCAGAAAAGCCTTCCTATATTCTTGTTATCTTCCATGCCCGATGAATTTTATTGTTCCTGTAATCCTCGGGGATAGTTTTTTCTGTAATGTCCAGGACCTTGTAAATCGGGGATGCGTCATCATTTTTTGGCAGAAGATTTTCGTCAAAGGAAAGTCGTCTGCTGTTGGTGCTAAAATAAAGGACACCCTTTGGAGTCAAGATATTGAGGCACTTTGTTACAAGGCTGCACCAATCCCTGTTTATATCCAAAGATGTGTCGGTTCTTTTGGAATTGCTGAAAGTAGGCGGGTCAAGAATAATCAAGTCATAACGATTTGTGCCTTCAGGATTTTCAACCTCGGCATTTTTTTGATTCAAGAACCCCACTGCATCCTGGCGAGTAAAAATATATTTTGATTCATTGCAAAAATCGTTCAGAGACATATTTTTTTGAGCCCATTCTATATATGTCTTGCTCATGTCCACGCTTTCAACCCGTCTTGCCCGACCTTCCGCGCTGTATACAGAAAAACTTCCGGTATAGCAAAAAAGATTCAACACAGATTTCCCCCCACAGGACGAACGAACCATGTCCCTCAAAGGCCTGTGGTCAAAGAAAAGTCCCGTGTCGATATAGTCGGAGAGATTCACCGAAAAAATCTGTCCCTGCTCAAAAACAAGGCCTGTTATCTTCCTGTCTGAATCGATTTTTTCATACTGACCATTTCGACCATCCTCTGTACCGCTTTGCCGCTTTCTTGTCTTTATAATCACGTGGTCTTTTTTTATCTTCAGCGTATTCGAAACAACCTCCGCCATGGCATCAAGCCAGATATTTTCTTCGGACTCTGGTTTTTCATAGGGACGCTCGTACAAATAAAGATGCACGTAAGTCCTCTCCAACTCTTCGGCAACAACTCTTTCCGAAGCGGAATCGTTTTTGCTTATGGCAGCCTTCTGTTCATTCAAAAAAAGTATGGCGGAAAGCTTGTCCGTTACATCGGGAGGCAAAAAAGTGTAAAGGTCACAGGCCAGAGGAACCTCAGGAATATCCCTGTCATAGAGCCTGTAACAAGACACCCTGCTTCTTCTGGCCCATTTTTTTAGGTTCCTGTACTGCTTCTGAAGTCTGTTTCCAAACATCAAAGCCTGGGAAGCAGTTTTTTCTGGACTATCCGGAGTGTAAACCTTGGAATCATTTTCTTTCATCTGTAAATCCTAAAACAAAAAATCCTGTATCCATTAGAGCGACGCGCTTTGGATGGCTGTCTTGAAGAACCTGTCCAACGCCACATCCCAGTTCTGCGGCTTCATTTTCAGACCGGAATAAATCTTCGAACTGTCCAGAACCAAATATGATGGAAGAAGTCTTTCCGTCTCCATATCCTTCGACGCTGTCAAATCGAAACCACATTTTCCGTTGACAAGTTTATACTTCTTTGCCAACTCCTGAACTTTTTTTGCAAAATCAAGTCTGGTAACGGCCCCTAAATCTGCATAATTGTAGATGCCATAAGGAAGTGCCGATTTTTTTCCAAAAAGGCTTGTTGCATTTTGGGATGTCTCAATTATCCTGCAAATGACTGCGGCAAGACTTTCGGAACTTGTAGGAGACCCTGCCATGTCGCTTGCCATTGGGATGGAGTCCTTGAGCCTCATATCATTTACCAAGGTCTTGACAAAATTGTTTCCACCAGAACCGTAGACCCAGGATGAACGAAGGATATAATACTGTGTCATTTCCTTCTGAATCGCATTCTCTCCATCGAGCTTCGTGTTCGCATAAACGGAGCATGGAATTTTTTGACTGTCCTCTGTGTGGGGCTGCCTTCTGTTTCCATCATATACGCATCCTGTTGAAAGATGTATAAGCTTTGCTCCAATATGCCTGGCCACTCTCGCAACATTTACAGCACCGTCCCGATTGATTGAGGATACGTCCACATAGGATTCGTCCGTTTCATCCATATTTTCGGCAGCGAGAACATCAGTATAGGCCGCGCAGTTCACGACCCATGAGATTTTTCCTGGGACAATCTTTTTTGCAATGGTGTATCCCGTCATATTTGCAGACTTGTCGTGGGAATGGGCAAAGGATTCCAAATCAGTAGGAACAGTGATATCAACTTCCTTGTCGCTTCCAATCCATGGAATATTTTTCTGCCCCAAAATCTTGCAAACCTCGGTACCAATCATTCCGTTGCATCCAATAACCCATACCATATTTTCACCTCAAATTTTTACAATTTCGTCTAAAAACAAGACCTCATCCTATTATAAAATCCTTGTGAATGTTAATCAAGGGTATCCAAAACTATTTTTTTTTGATATATTGTCCCTATGTTAGCAGTTTTTCCAGGATCCTTTGATCCACCGACCCTTGGCCATCTGAACATCATCGAAAGGTGCAGCAGGCTTTTTGATTCAATAGATGTGGTGATTTCGGTGAACCCAGATAAAAAATATCTTTTTTCCCAGGACGAAAGATTTGATATGCTGAAAAAAATCACCCGGGATTTCAAGAATGTTTCCGTCCACACCTGCACGACCCTTATAAGCGACTACTGCAAAAAGGTAGGGGCGAAAGTCTTGCTTAGGGGCATCCGAAACACAAACGATTTTTCCTATGAATTCGACCTTTCATTGATCAACCGTTCCCTGAATCAGCAGGTGGAGACCCTTTTTGTCCCAACGGAACAGAGATATTTTTTGATAAGATCCTCCAGCATAAAAGAGCTTGCCCGTTACGGCGGCGACATAAGTGCAATGGTTCCACCTATAGTTGAAAAAGCCATCAAAGAAAAATATAGGGACATATCTAAAAGTTATGTCCAATCGAACCCCGTCGGCACGAATCAAGATGACAAGTAGACCCCAAAAAAAATAATGCAGGAAAGAGAATATGAAAAAATTTGTTTTATCATTATTGATGTCGATAATGGCATCGAGTTTTATCTTTGCAACGGAAATTGATGACCTGCTGTTTTCCTTGATGAAAGATGAAGTCAGGCTATATGGAAAGCAGACATATCTGTTGGAAGAATTCTATAAATCAGAAGATTTTGTAAAGAAAATTTCAGCAACGCTGGTGGAAACCATGGGTCTGGATGCCAAGGGATTTGTTTTTGATAGAATACTGGAGGATGACGAAAATTTCCTTGTGGTATATAATCGAGTCGCGGAAAAGGTGGAAAATAAAAGCGACAACTATATTATCATAGAACAAAGCCGTGGAAACCTGTTTCTCATCCTTTTCAGCAAAGAAAAATGTTGCATAGATGCGGTCCTTTTTTTCTGATTCCCCTAAAGTAAAATAATTGTTCCAAACATGTATCGTGGTATTGTTTTTTTTGCAAAAAGAGAAAATACTATACAGCAATACATTTCCACT
>JAZUEV010000256.1:0-2646 GCA_045640345.1 Treponema sp. | reverse complement strand
TTTTCAAAAAAAATTACAATTTTGTTTACGTTTGGATTTTTTTTACTATATTATTAGTGGAAACCATTAAAGATTGCAATTATTAGTGGTATCTTTGAAGGAGAATATTTTGGCAGGAACAAAAAGAAGGACAACAAGGAGGTTTAAGAACATGAAAGAAAATTTTTCATATTCAGTTAAACGATTTAATGAAGATGAAAATTTGACACTAGCAGTCTGGCTTTATAATCTATTGTCCAACACTGATGATTTGGATGAAAAAAATGACACCTTGGGTATATTCCGTTCACTTGTCAGCAGCTTAAAACTTGAAGAACATTATAACAAAATTGTAAAAGCCTTTATTAAGCGCCACATAAAAAATGGTGTCCTGAATGTTGACGAAGATGATGGCTCTGACCGAAATCCTTATTATTGCGAGGAACCGGTTTTGGACCATTATAGAGAAGATGGAAATCTTTCTGGCCTGGCAGACAATTGGTGTCAGAGACGAAATAAAGATGTGGACTTTATCAGAGCGGTTTTCGCAGATAAGAAACACTGTTTTGATGAAATCATTTTCTGCACTTTTTTCTGTAAGCCAAGTGATTCTGAAAATTTTAGAATTCCAAAAAGCATTGGTGGAATGTCGAATGCGAAATTTAAGAAATATTTTCTTTTGTCGGAAAACACCGATAGAATCAAAGTCATTAGCGATGCATTTGAACTGTCCAAGGATGAAAGCAGGATTCTGAATTTTGCATATCTGCTTGCGGAGGTTAAGGAGTTCAATAGACTTCGCTCCTGTTATTATGCGACCGAGCTTTTTGAATGTTGCCTTGGATTTTCTCAGCGAGAGATTCGTAAAAATCTTTTGGCTAGTGGAAAACTTGTTTCCTTGGGACTTATGGAAGATGACGGCAGTGTTCCTGAAACAGTGATTGATGCCATCTATGCCAACGACTTGAATTTGCTTTTTTCCGATTTGCTTAAAAAGGATGAAACGAAAAGAGAAATCTATTCCCTGGATTCTTTTTCTGTAAAGGAAAGTGAAAGAAATTTGGCTCTCAGACTTTTGAAGTCGAACACCACAGTCAATATTCTTTTCCATGGAGCGCCGGGAGCTGGAAAAACTCAGTTCGCAAGAAGCATAGTTAAGGCCAGCGGAAAAAAGATTTTTTTCTACAACAACGAAGCGGAAGTGGAAGAAGGTGGGGCTGGCAAGGCTGTCAAAAGATTGAATGCCTATTTGTCGTTGCACCACAATGATTCTGTCTTGATTGTTGATGAGGCTGAAAATATTTTGGCGACGATGAATTTTTCGTTCCTTGGTCGAACGATCGACAGAGATAAAAAGGCGTTGGTCAACAGTATGTTGGAAAATTCAAATGCCTCCGTTATCTGGATTCTGAACTACAAAAACACCTTGGACGAATCAACTTTGCGACGATTTGCCTACGATATTAAATTTGGTCAGATGTCCAATGCCATGCTCAAAAGGATTGCCGCCTCCAGATTGAAGGAACTTTCCGTAAGCGATGAACTTCAGTCAAGACTTGTTGACCTTTGTGGAAAATATAAAGTCACTGGAGCATCAGTTGATAATGTTATCAAAACTGTTAAAGGTATGAATTTGTCTTTGGATAGCGAAAGGGAAGTTCTTGATGACGTAAAGACAATCCTCCAGTCCAACTCAATTTTGGTGTACGGTGAAAGCAAGATGAGGAGCACTGTTTGTAAGTCCTATGACTTGTCCGTGTTGAACTCATCGATTAAGGCCGACAAAATTGTGTCCATGGTTCACAACGCTGTCCGATATGCCGAGGAAAATGGAAACATTGTTTCAAGCGGAATCAGGATTTTGTTTTATGGAGCAAGTGGAACTGGAAAAACCGAGCTTGCAAGATACATTGCAGAAAAGATGGACAAAAGACTGTTGGTAAAAAGAGCCAGCGACATTATGGGAAAATATGTTGGCCAGAACGAAGAGAACATCAAGAACGCTTTTGAAGAAGCAGTCCAAAGTGACAGCATACTTTTGTTTGACGAGGCGGATTCGTTTTTCACTGACAGAAATCTTGCTGGAAACAGTTGGGAACGAACACTTGTTAATGAGTTTTTGACTCAGATGGAAGAATTTCCTGGCATACTGATTTGTACAACCAATCTAAAAAAGATTATGGACCCCGCAATGGAAAGACGATTCCACATCAAAAGTGAATTCAAGCCATTGGATTTTGTCGGCACAAAGAAGATGTTGGAAAAATATTTCCACAAATTGGAGTTCACCGATAGTCAAATTGATGAACTTGCTGATTACGAAACCGTAACTCCTGGAGACTTTGGTGCTTTGGCTGGACGCATACGTTTTATGGATTCCGAAGATATCACATCGGATTTTATCATCAAAGAATTGTGCGATGCCCAGGAAAGTAAAAATGGTCGCAGAGAAAGACGAATGGGTTTCGCCTGTTGATTTTTAGGGACAATTTCGAGTTTGCAAAAATAAATCTCTGGTTGAATTGTTATAGAGGGCAATTCAACTAATTTAAGTAGTAGATGAAATTGTTTAAGTAGTGGATGAAATTGTTTAAGCGGTGGATGAAATTGTTTAAGTAGTGGATGAAACTGTTTAATCGGTGGATGAAATTGTTTAATCGGTGGATG
>JAZUEV010000255.1:0-2242 GCA_045640345.1 Treponema sp. | reverse complement strand
TGTCCTGCCAATTCTGAGATTGGTTTGATTACATCAGGGTTGTGCGGACATGCTGCAAGTGCGTGCAAATCTGAAAGATTGATTTCAATAATCTTGTCGTAGGTACATCCTTCGTCGGCTTTCTGCTCTGTCCAATCTGATCCACGACCCATTGATTCAAGGAACTGTTTTGTTGATTCATCGGATGGGAAGACGGAACAGGTTGCACCCAATTCTGCTCCCATGTTTGTGATTGTTGCTCTCTGAGGAACCGTGAGAGTCTTTACGCCGTCACCAAAATATTCATAGACCGCTCCAGTGCCGCCTTTTACAGTCTCGCGACGAAGAACCTCAAGGATAATATCTTTTGCTCCGACACCCTTGTTCAGTTTTCCTGTAAGTTTTACACCAAAAATCTTTGGCATTGGAGTGTGGAATGCGCCTCCACCCATGGCAACCGCAACATCCAAACCGCCGGCACCAATCGCTATCATACCAATTCCGCCACCTGTTGGAGTATGGGAGTCGGAACCAAGCAATGTCTTTCCAGGCTTTCCAAAACATTCAAGATGAACCTGATGACAGATACCGTTTCCTGGGCGTGAAAAATATAGACCGTATTTTGCTGCCACGGACTGTAGATATCTGTGGTCGTCCATATTCTTGAAGTCGGTCTGCAATGTGTTGTGGTCGATATAAGATACAGAAAGCTCAGTCTTTACACGAGGCACACCGATTGTTTCAAACTGGAGGTAAGCCATAGTTCCTGTTGCGTCCTGGGTCAAAGTCTGGTCGATCTTAATAGCGATGTCTTTTCCCCTCTCGATAGGTTCGCCCTTAACAAATTTTGCTTCAGACGAGACAATGTGGTTCTGAATTATTTTTTCAGCCAAGGTAAGTGCCATTTTTGTCATCCCCTTATAATTAGTCTTTGAAATGCAGAAAACTGCCTATACCATTTTACTTTTTTGGAGTTTTTTTTACAAGGGGTAGGGAAAATACTTTTCTTAAGTTACTGAAAATTACGATTTTTTTATGAAAACATTTAGGATTTTATTCATAGGGATGACAGCATCAAGTCCCTGGTATGCCTCAAAAAAAAAGGATTCCCGATGTGACTCAGGAACCCCTTTTTTATCCACGAAAAATTTTTATTCTCCGTGGAAATATAGGAACTAGAACTTTGCGGCCTCGATAGATGTGATTGTCCAATCGTAGTCGGTGCCGTTGATGTTGAACTTTCTGTTTTCACCAAGCTTTGCTTCCCACAACTGCTGACCCCTTGGAGAAAGGTATGACAATATACCGTTTGCCAAATCTGATTCCCAAGGTCCAAGGATTGTGTAAACGATGTCGTTGTTTGCCTTGTTGTCGTGGATTGTCACCTTTGTACCAAAAGATACATGGGATGTATTGATTTCCGCTGGGTCAAACACAACAGCTTCTGAAAGTTCCTTTCTGACTGTCTCCAGGTTCTTGTTTTCACGCTGGGACCTTTCTTTCGCTGCCTGGTATTCTGCGTTTTCTCGAAGGTCTCCCTTTTCCTTTGCTTCTGCGATTTCTTTTTGAATCTGAGGAATGATAACCTTTTCCAACTCGTCGGCGTAGGCTTTCTTTTCATCCATCTTCTTTGCAGTAACAAGACGACCCTTCTGTACTTCCAGGCTTGTCTCGATTTCTGGGAAGTCAAAGTCGCTTCCGTATACTTCTTCGATCTTGCGTCTAAGCTGGGTCTTGTAAACAGGGTCAAGGTCGTGCACATCGTTGATCAATGTGAACAATCTCTTTGTGATGTTCTTGTCATGCTTTGACTGGAGATATTCGATTACATTGTTGCGCTTTTCTGTTCCAACCTTTTCTTCAAACAATAACTGTGAACAGGATTTGATTATCTTCTTGTTTTCAGTGGTCTTCACATGGTTGTCAATTTCCAGATAACAGATGGAGATTATGTTGACCAATGTCACAAGCTGTTTTTCTGCTGAAAGTGTCTTGCCTGGGTTTGGATTCTTTCCTGTCACATCGTCACCAGGATACCATGGCTGTTCCCGACACTTCTCAAAGAAGTACACGACGGCTTCTCGGTTGTTCTTGTAGTCCTCGAAACAGTCGGAAACCATTTTTGTAAGGAGGTCTTCCCTTGTCTTCAGCTGGTCAAGCATATCGCCTTCCAGGATGCTTGGGAAAAGTCTCACATACTGGTCCGCCCAGTCGGGAAGGTTCTTGATTCCCCTGCGGAATTCTTTCTTGATTTCGGAATTCT
>JAZUEV010000254.1:0-6501 GCA_045640345.1 Treponema sp. | reverse complement strand
ATCTTCTATAATATGGATGACCAGGAGATTCTGAATCACTTGGCCTATGAAGGAAAAAGTGTAAAAGGTGACAGGATTGCAAAGGACGCTTTAAAGATTTTGTCCTGGCCTGTAGATAGCTATGAGCATTGGAAAAAATGGAAGCATGCTGAATTGTTGAACCCTTGCACCGATGGAGAAATCTGGCAGATTGACCCTCGATGGATTGCCAGTTCCTATAACGGAAAATTTGTTGAGAAGGCGATCCGGCTTTTCCATTTGTATCCATCCACCCAGGTTCCTTTGGTTTGCTGGTACATCATAAAACAACACGAACTTGAAAACATCTGTACTGCTTCAGAATGCATCAGGCTTAATGCCTCTGTGGATGATGCGATGGTTGTGGCGGGTATTTCGGAGGTAAAAAATGGCTAAGACAACACCCATGCGTCTTGTGGAACTTATGGTCTACAAGCGAGACATTCATAGTGTCCTGAAGTATCTGGGCAAGATGGGACAGTTTCAGTTCCAGGATAATCTTGAATCTTCTTCTGGAAACGGTATGCTGAATCCAAGCCAGGAAATGTTTAATAAACTGGAACATGCCAGGGCTGCCTTGTCGCTGCAAGATTTGGATGGATATATCGGTGAACTGGATATACCTACCGACGAGGATTGGAACGAGGCATCCAAGATTATTTCATCAAGCGATGAGATACATGAAAAAGAACTTAACGCCGCCGAAGAACTTAAAAGGGCTACTGAATCATTGGAAGAGGCCAGGGCTTTTTCCAACCTTAATGTGTCCTATTCTGAACTCGAGGGGACCGCGTTCCTTACTTTGAGGATTGGAAAGATAGCAAAGGATTCCCTTGAGGATTTGAGACATGCCTTGGGTTCAAGAGCGATTGTCATGCCACTTGGAAACGACCCCAGCAGAATTCTTGTGGCTTCATCAAAGAATGCTAGATTTGCGGTGGACACTGAACTCAAGAAAGTTGACTTTGTGGAAATCCAGATTCCAAAAGATTATAAGGGTGTCCCGGAGGATGCTCTGAAATCTCTGGAGGTTCATCAGGCGGAATCTGAAAAAGCCTTGAAGGATATCCAGGACCAGAGAATCGGTTTTGCCGAAACCCACAAGGATACCATCTATAGACTTCTGCAGCTTTTCTCTGTTGAAAGTCAAATAAATGAAGTCCAGTCAAAACTTGAGGCGACAGAATTTGTCTACAGGATCAACGGATGGGTTCCCGCATATCTTACAAAAGAGATGTTTGAAAGACTGGACAAGATTACGGAAGAAAGGATTGGTTTCAGGGAGTATATGCCTGGTGAAGTATCTTCTGTAAGTTCCGGACAAGAGAAGGTCCCTGTTCAGCTTAAGCACGGAAAGATAGTAAAATCTTTTGAAAGGACCGTCCTGAGCTATGGGGCGCCTGTCTATGGAACAATCGACCCGACACCTTTTGTGGCATTGTTCTTCACTTTGCTTTTTGGAATCATGTTCGGTGATGCAGGTCAGGGATTGGTTTTTATTTTGGTTGGAATCCTCATGGTCTGCAAAAAGATTAAGCTCCTTGGATGGGAAAAATTTGGAATCGTATTTATCTGTATAGGAATCAGCAGCACAATAATGGGTATACTGACTGGAGAAGTCTTCACCAATGCAGAGATTTTGGCTCCTTTTTCACGATGGGTCACAGGATTTTTCGGTGAACCAAGGGACCAGATTCTTCCTATGATGCCTCAGGGAAATTCAGAATCCATCAAGCGTATGTTCATTTTCTTTGGATTTACCATTGGCGTGGGATTTATCATCAACTCCGTGGGACTCATTATGAACATCATCAACAGTTTTATCGTCGGAAAAAAAGGAAAAGCGATTTTTGGTAAGACCGGAATCACTGGAGCAGTTTTCTTCTGGTATGTCATTGCCTTTGCCTTGAGGATCGCATTGTTCAAGCAGCCCCCTATGTTCTTCGACTGGATTATTATTGCCCTGTCCCTTTTGCTTACGGCATTCGGGGAGCCTTTCGAGAGACTTATTGATGGGGAAAGACCTGTGCTGGAAAATGGTATAGGTTCTGCCCTCATATCCGGGGTAGTTGAAATCATCGAGGTCATATCATCCTATCTTTCAAATTCCGTCAGCTTCCTTCGTGTGGGAGCCTTTGCCTTGGCGCATGCGGTTTTGGGATTCCTGATTGAAAAGATGTGCGAAATGGCGCCTGGAGTTGGGGCTATCGCTATCTGTATTTTGGGCAACGCCATAGTGATTGTCCTGGAAGGCATGATTGTTGCTATCCAGGTTGTTCGACTTCAGTACTATGAATTCTTCAGCAAGTTCTTCCACGAGACTGGTCGTGAATTTAAGCCTTTCTGTTTTGAATACAAGGGCGAATCAAACAAGTAAATAAGGTTCTATATAATAGAAGAATCTTTTAAATATTGATAAATATAACGAGGTGCGTTATGAAAAACTCTTGCAAGAAGTTTTTGTTCGTTTTTGCAGTTCTGGCATTGTTCACAGTTGGAGCAGCTTTTGCACAGTCTTCACAGGCAGCTGAAAATGCAGAGCAGGTTGTGGCTTCAGACAATGGCATGGGAGGAGCAATCAAGTATATTGCCGCCGCTATTGCAGTAGGTATCGCTTGTCTTGGTTCCGGTATGGCAGTAGGAAAAATCGGTGCAGCGGCAATGGGCGCCATGGCAGAAAATGCAGAACTTTCAGGAAAAGCTCTTCCATTCGTAGGTCTTGCCGAAGGTATCTGTCTTTGGGGATTCCTTGTAGCCTTGTTCATTATCCTTATGTAGGAAATCCGCCGTGGAATATTATTTTCTAGGCGAACGGGAACTTTATCTGGGCTTCAGACTTGTGGGAGTCGATGGATGTCCCGTTACAAACAGGAATGATGCCCTGGAAACTTTCAAACTCATGACTGGACAGTCGTCCCATGTGGGTGGACTTGTCGCCAACGACAGACCTAAGGTTCTTATACTTACCGAGGACGTTGCCAGCATGCTGGAGAAAGAAGTTCTTGATTGGCAGAAAGGTGGAAAGGCTCCCTTGATTGTGGAAGTTCCGGGACTTCAGGGACGAATTCAGGGTCGAAAAACCTTGTCCGATTCCATCCGTGAAGCCGTGGGTATAAAAATATAGGGAGACTCTAAGGATTGCAATTTTTGGAACCAACTTTAAAAGCGATGTTTTAAACCTTGAGATTTCACGACTTAAAACCCGCAGTCATCTCAAAAAATTATTCTTTAGAGATGCCCTATAGCTTGGCTTTTTAGTTTTGGGCCGCTTTGAGATACCATGTTTTGGACTTCCTGACTGGAAATCCAAAATCGTTCCCCATTGGAATGGAGATGTTCGGTGTCCGTGAATTTCAAAGTGACTGTGATTTTGGACCTTATTTTGGAAGGTTGATTTATGGAAGAATTACGTTCGACAGATGTTTTGGACAGAGAGATTATAGCCGAAGCAAAACGAAAGGCTGAAAGAATCCTGTCCAGAGCGGAAGAAACTTGTTCAGGACTTTTGGGAACTGTGGATGCCCGTGTAGAGGAAGAGACTGCAAAGGCAAAGCACAAAGCCCAAGTTGATTTGGATTTATTTACAAAGAATATTTCTGCGTCCTTCCCGTTGGACAGGGAGAGATATTTGGTCTCCTATGTCTATGGCTCGGTGATTGACGCAATAAACTCATATTTTGAAAAAGCGGGCGAAGAAAAACTGCTTTCGGTTTTGAAAAAACTTTTGGAACGTTCCAAGGGTGCATTGGGCAACGGTGCTCTCAATGTGAAAAGCATTGGAATTGAAAAATCCGTGGCGGAGGAACTTTTGTCCCAGACCATCAAAAATCCTATAGAAACCGTGGTCGAAGTTGGTGACTCGTATATCGCCGACGACATGGTTGAAGGTTTCAAGATCAGAAAGGGATTGGAGATTTCAACTCTTGATAAAAAAGTCACATGCCGCTTGACCCTTGACCAAAAGATTAAAGAAATCCTGGACAACAATATAGAAGAATTGGCTCAGGCATTGTTCGGCGGGAGGATTCCAGAATGATTAGCGGAAAAATTACTCGCATCAGTGGTCCAATCGTTTATGCGGAAGGCTTGGACGGTTGCGGACTTTATGATGTTGTTGATGTCGGAAAGAACAAGCTTATCGGAGAAGTCATCCGTCTGGACAAGGGAAAGGCCACCATCGAAGTCTATGAAGACGATTCAGGAATGCAGATTGGTGAGGATGTTGTAAGCAACGGTCGTCCTTTGTCGTTGAAGCTGGGACCTGGCTTGGTTGGCACTATCTACGACGGAATCCAGAGACCCTTGAAAAAGATGTTCCAGGACGGTGGAGCATTTCTTTTGCCTGGACAGAGGGCTGAACCAATCGACAATGAAAAAAAATGGGACTTCATTCCTGGCGATGGCGTGGATGAGGGTGTACAGATAAAACCTGGTTTTGTTTTGGGAACTGTGCAGGAAACTGGATCCATGGTCCACAAAATCATGGTGCCTCCGACAATAAAGGGCAAGACGCTTAAATCTTTCGCGGGAAAGGGCAGCTATACAGTTGATGAAGAGATTGCCACTACCGAGCTGGGAGAAGTCATATCCATGGCTCATTATTGGCCTCTCAGAAAACCAAGACCATTTTCCCAGAAACTTGAAGTTACAGAACCTTTGGTAACAGGTCAGAGGGTGATAGATGTTTTCTTCCCATTGAGCAAGGGTGGAACTGCCGCTATTCCAGGTGGATTCGGTACTGGAAAAACAATGACCCAGCATGCCGTTGCAAAATGGTGCGACGCTGATTTGATTGTCTACATCGGTTGTGGGGAGCGTGGAAACGAGATGACGGACGTTTTGACCGAATTTCCAAACCTCATTGACCCAAGGACCGGTCGTTCTTTGATGGAACGCACTATCCTTATTGCCAATACATCGAATATGCCTGTTGCTGCCCGTGAAGTTTCTCTTTATGCAGGAATCACTTTGGCTGAATATTACAGGGACATGGGAAAACATGTTGCTATAATGGCCGATTCCACATCCCGTTGGGCGGAAGCGTTGCGCGAACTGTCAGGACGAATGGAAGAAATGCCTGCCGAAGAAGGATTCCCAGCATATCTTCCTACAAGGCTTGCCGAATTCTATGAAAGAGCTGGTCGTGTAATCAGTTTGAACCAGGAAGAAGGTTCCGTTTCTGTAATCGGAGCTGTATCGCCACCTGGAGGAGACTTTTCTGAACCAGTGACCCAGCACACAAAACGATTTATCCGTTGTTTCTGGGCATTGGACAGGGAATTGGCGAACGCAAGACATTATCCGGCTATCGGTTGGATTGATTCATACTCTGAATATGCCGCTGAAGTTAAGACCTGGTGGGATAGATTTGACCCAAGCTGGGGAGATATTCGAACAAAGGCTTTGGATCTTTTGAAGCAGGAAAACAAGATTCAGCAGATGGCACGCATGGTTGGTCCCGAAGCTATTCCTGAAAACCAAAGACTTATTCTGATTGTGGCGGAGCTTATCAAAAATGGATTCCTCCAGCAGAATGCCTTTGATGATATCGACCAATATTCTGTGCCTGAAAAACAGACCCAGCTCCTGAAAATCATAATGCAGTTCTACGACTTGTCCGTGCAGGTTCTGTCGGCTGGTTGTCCTCTTATGAAGATCAACGAGCTTTCCGTTCGTTCCGAGATTGCCAGAGCAAAATCTGTTGTCGCCAATGACAATCTTGATGGGCTGAAGACAATCCAGAATCATCTTGAAGAACAGATGGGTGAACTTGAAAGACGTTTTAAGATTAATTCAATCGCGTAACTTGCCAGGGGTAGAATAATGAAAGGAATCGAATACAAAGGCGTTGAGGCAGTGGACGGACCAATTGTTGTGGTTCAAAGAACTCCCGACTCATTTTATGACGAAGTGGTCTATGTCCGTGACAAGAACGGAGAAAAAAAGACAGGCCGAATCATTGACCTGAACGAAAAGACCGCCGTGGTTCAGGTGTTCGGTAGCACAACTGGTTTGGATTTGACGGATACCTCAGTTGAATTTCTGGATGTGCCTATGGAACTCCGTGTCGGAAAGGGACTTCTTGGTCGAATCTTCAATGGACTTGGAGAGCCTATCGACGGATATCCACAGATCATCTCCAGCAAAAAAATCAATGTCAACGGAAATCCTATCAATCCTTATGCCAGAGTCTATCCAAGGGATTTCATCCAGACCGGAATATCTTCCATCGACGGCATGAATACTTTGATTCGTGGACAGAAACTTCCAATCTTTTCTGGAAACGGTTTGCCCCACAACAAGCTTGCCGCCCAGATTATTCGCCAGGCAAAAATCTTGAACTCCGATGAGGATTTCGTTATGGTTTTTGCGGGCATGGGAATCAAGTATGATGTTGCCCAGTTCTTTAAGCACACTTTCGAAGATAGCGGAGTTTTGAGCAAGGTTGTCATGTTCCAGTCCCTGGCAGATGCACCTTCCATT
>JAZUEV010000253.1:0-1661 GCA_045640345.1 Treponema sp. | reverse complement strand
TTTATAATCCTCGTTCATGTCGGCGATTCTAAAAGTGATAACCCCTTTTGAAAAATTCAATCGAGGTAAATCAATTTTTATTTTTGGAGAAGAATCTTTTTTCCAATTGCATTCAAGAACATGATTTTCATTTTGGTCGCTAAGTCCATAAACATCCGACCTGATTTTCCATTCATCCATTTCCTGACAGTCGATTTTATATTCATCAGAATTATTGCAAATTAAATCAAGGTTTTTTTCAAAAGAAAAAAGTGTATTGAATTTTGAATCCATATAATTTGTGACATAAACCGTTTTGGGAAGATGGGACAGAAATTTTCGATTGTCAATCAGCAAGTCGCTATAATCTGATTTATTGATAAGGGTCTTATCCAAAAAAGTTCTGATATAAATTTTGGCAATTAATTTTTGATTCTGTACATCAATAAAATTGTTCGTATTTAAAAATCCATTTGTTCCAGGAATCATGTCATAGCGTCCCCATTTTTCATTGAACTGTCCATGGTTCGCTCCCATAATATAAACAGATGATTTTATAAAATTCTTATCGTCTGTGAAGCTGATATTTTTAAACTGTTTTTCGCCCATGACGCTGGAAACATCTTGGTCATTTGAGCCATGAATCAAAAGATAATTTACATTTGAGATTTTTATATTTTGGTCGGCAGGCAAATATTGATCAACAGTTGGAGCAATCGCAACAAGGGATGAAACATTGAAATGATAATCGAATTTTATATTTCCATTGTCAGGATAAAAATTCAAATCATTAAAAAGATAGGCAGTCGCAACAGACTCTCCACCACGAGAATGTCCAGCCAAAGCGATTTTATTTTTGTCAATTTTTTTATGCAAAGGACTTTTCGAATTATTGTTGATTTTAAAAATCTCTTTCATATTTTCCAAAAGAAGAATTGCTCTTGCATCATTTGTTGACTCTAAAACATTTATAATATTTTCATCAACAGAAACAACCACATAACCATTTGACGACAAATATTTGCCAAGATAATTATATCCTAAATAGGAAGGATCTTTTGCGGAATGAGCACCATGAATTATAAAAAGAACTGGACAATCAAAAAAATTTTTTGGATACCAGACGCAACCCGACAATGGTGTTTTTGTAAAATCATAGCTCGATGAAATATCAAGAAGAAAATTCAAAAAAACCTTCCCTCTTTACAATATTTGTCATATCAATTGTGTCGGTTTTTATATCTGCATTTTCTGGACCGTAAGTTAAATATTCAATTTCGTTTGGACCATCCATCAAATAATTTTCAGGGGCAATTTCGAGTTTTCAAAAATGAACCTCTGGTTGAATAGTTTCATGGCTTATTCTTAAATTTTTTCAGATGGCTCAAGTCCGTCGTTTTTCGAAGTGTTTTATTTTGTCACACTGATTCGATTTTGCTAACGTAAAATCATATAATTTTTTTTTAATAATTCAGCACTTTCATAAAAAGTTTCCATCTTGCTTCACTTTTTTATAGAAAATCGTTAGATTTTTCGAAGACCTGTGACAAAATAAAATACTTCGAGAAACAACGGACTTGAGCCATCTGAAAAAATTTAAGAATAAGCCATGAAACTATTCAACCAGAGGTTCGTTTTTTAAACTCAAAATTGCTCCTATTGAAAAGATTTGCAAATACAAC
>JAZUEV010000252.1:0-9564 GCA_045640345.1 Treponema sp. | reverse complement strand
ATAGAGCTGGAAAATACTGTCGTAATATTCCTGTGCACCCTTTTTTGTATAGTCCACACCATACATATCTCCGTTCCATCTGCTAATGCTAAAAGGATTGGCAATTTGGTCGGCAGTGGCATCGGTCCCAAGAATCTTTGTATGGTTAGCGGCACAGATTCTAGGAATTCCTCTCATAATGTGGAGCCCGAATTTAAGTCCAAGATTATGGATATAGTCGGCAAGCGGCTTAAAACCTTTTCCACCTTGGCTTGATGGAAATCTGTTTGGGGCAGGAATCTGTCGTGAATACTCATCGATACAGAATTTGCTGAAAGGAATGTACTGGACTTTTGGATTTTGTGAACCAGCGTCAGGATCAGACCACTGAATGTCGATTACCACATACTCCCATCCATACTGCTTGAGATTTTTTGCCATATAGTCAGCGTTTGCCTTGACCTGCTCTTCGTTGACCATGGTGTTGTAATAGTCGTAGGAATTCCATCCCATTGGTGGATATTTGGCTACATCGTTTTTAGAATACATAAAAAAATCCTTATAATTTTTTTAGGGACTATCCAATAAGTTCTGTCATGCTGAATTTATTAACCTTCGGAATGACACTATCGATTATACTTTTTAGGCAATCCCTATTTAGAATAAGTTTAGTTTCTTTTTTTGTGTTTATCTATGAAATAAATATATCTAAAAACTTTGAAATTTATTGATAAGACGGAACTTATGTCCGATTTTATAAAAAAAAGGACCACAACAATGTGCAGTCCTTTATTGGTTATTTATGAAATCCTGTCAAGCAAAATTACTTTTCGCTGAAACTGTTTGCAAAGTTAGAAACATCTTCAGCAAGGTTCTTTGTTGTTTCAACAGCAGCCTTTGTTCCGTCAACAACGCTCTTTCCATCAATACCAGCATCACCCTTTGACCAAGTGATTGTTACATCGTAAGGTTCATCTGTCCAGTCACGGTCGATTGAAAGGTTGAGGCTTGTTCCAAGGCTGATTGGCTTTGTGAACTTATACTTGCGTCCTGTTCCCTTGCAATAGAATGAGAACCATGCTCCATCAGATGTAACTCCCTTCTGGAAGTCAGAGATGTTTGAATCGTTGAATGTCCAAACAACCTTTCCAGTTGATGCCTTTGTAATCTTGAGAGCACCCTTTCCATTTGTGTCAGCTCCGATTGTATAAAGAGCGTCCCAGTTTCCGTCCTTCCAAGAACCTTCAATTCCAGCTGTATCAAATGCGAAAGAAGCAGCCAAACCTGTCAAAGCGACAACGATCAATGCGAAAATCTTTTTCATAAAAATTCTCCTATAAAATTGTTAATTTAATTATAGCAATTTTTTGATTTTTTTCAAGTTTTTTGCAAAAAAATTCTCTAAAGTTTTTCTAATTTTTTTCCGACTACTCGCTGTCATAGGTAAGCAAGGTGGTAACGCGCAAAGGTTCCAAGACTTTTTGATAGTTCAAGAATGGAAGACCGACTACCCCAAAAACATCCGTCACTGTGGCCCCACCCATATTCAAAAGTTTTTTAGCCGCGTTTAATGTTCCACCTGTGGCTATAAGGTCATCCACCAGCAAAATATTTTGTCCACTCTGTACATCGCTTACATGGACTTCAATTTCAGCACTACCATATTCCAAGTCGTAGGTCACACTGTAGGTTTTTCCTGGGAGTTTGCCTTTTTTTCTAATCAAGATAAGAGGAATACCCATTTTCTGTGCAAAAGGTGCGGCAAAAATAAATCCACGGGACTCGATTCCAGCAACGGCCGAAATATTTTTGTCCTTGTAGATTTCAACCATGCGGTCTATGGAATAGCTAAAGGCTTCAGGATGTCTAAGGATCCCTGTAATGTCATAAAAAAGCACGCCTGGTTTTGGAAAATCCGGTATGCGACCAATCACTTTATCAAGCACTTCAAAATCTTTGTTCATATTTACCTCAAACTACGAGACACCGCATGATGATATTCAGACTCTCCAAATTATGGCAGTCTCCCCAAAAAGAAACGGGCATCTCTAAAAACTGAAATTGTTAGAGACTCCCATTTTTTTAGAGACCTCTTATATTTTAAGTCCTTTTAACGAATCTGTCAAATTTCATTGAAAGACGACGTGGCCTTAAAAAAATTTTTCGGAAATTCCTGGCCAGCAAAAAAAAGGACCACCAAAATTGGCAGCCCCTATTGATGTCAAAACCTCAATTATTCAGCATCTTCCGCTGTTTCTTCGGTTTCTGTTGTTTCATCTGATTCTGTTACTTCAGCAACAATGTCTTCTGCGATTTCAGCTACAGTTGCAATGATTGTCTTTTCAGATGGTTCTGCAACAACTGGTGTGCTGTTTTCACCTTCAACAGCTTCTTCCATGGAAACGATTTCAACTGCTTCATTCACATCGTAAGTAGCGATAACTGTTCCGTTGCCGTCAATCAGCTTAACCTGTGTAACCTTCTTCTGATATCCTGTAGCGTCAGACCCCTGGACAACAACAAAGTTTACCTGAGCTGTCAAAGAATTCTGCTTGATATATCCGTCGAACACTGGCCATTCTTCTGCAAGGCGGTCCTTGTTCAAAGCATAGTTCAATCCACGAGATGTATAGTTCAAATCGTCTTCCTTGGACTTAACAGTGAATGGGAAGTTCTTTTCGGTTCTATTGAATGCGCTGAAAGAAAGACTCAAGCTCTCCCCCGAATAGCTGAACTCCTTGGAAATCACTTCATCAATCAATGCCTGCTTTTTGTCTGCGATAGCGTTCAACTGGTCTTCAAACTTTGCTGTGATTTCTGATTCAATCTTAGCAATTGCTTCCTTTCTCTTTGCAGAAACAATCTCAATTTCTTCTGTCACACGCTGGTTGTATTCGTCAGCACTTTCCCATCCGTACTGTTCCATATCGGAAATGCGAGCAAATTCCTTGGACATTTCTGTGTTCAAAACAACGTTTGCTTCACGGAATGCTGTTTCATATTCATCCTGCACCATGGCGCGCTGATAGTTGAGGTCGTAGATTTTTGAAAGATAGTCGCCCAATCTATCCTGTGCCCAAACTGAAGCTCCAATCAATGAAGCAGCCAAAATCATAAATGCCTTTTTAATACACTTCATAAAAATCTCCTAAAGATATTACCGGATTTTCCGATAGGATACTTCAATTTTCTCTTAAATTCGCAGATTTGTCAACCAAAAATTAGATGCAGGCAAAAAAAAGACCCATGAACATTTGTCCATGAGCCATTTGTATATTAAGGCAAATGTCGAGTTTAAATTTCAAGAGCTGTTTATAACATAAAACATAAAAATCTCGCAGGTCTTCGATAAATCTAACGATTTTTCTTTAAAAAGTGATAAAAGATGGAAACTGTTTATGAAAGTGCTGAATTATTAAAGAGCGGGTTGTCCAAAAAGTTCTATCATGTTGAATTTATTAGACAGCCCCGACAGATTGCAATTTTTAGAGATTCCCAATACTTTTTCCACAACACTACATCAAGTCAAAGGCTTCAGCAGATTTTACCCTTTCCAAATGGACATAGGCTTCCTGATTGTTGTTCAAAAACTGATTCAAAGTCATTTCTTCTCCATTCTGAAAAACAACACAGTCAAACTTACCGTTGTCCCTGAAATATGGCATAAACACAGCGTTGGAATCAAAAACATTTTCTCCACCGGATTTGTTTGAGCTATGTCTGACCGCTCCCAGGAAGAAAGAATCCGGTTCATTTATTGCAAGCACATACATGAGGGACTTCAAATCTTTTGCACGATATCCAACATTTTTTACATAGCTTACAAAAGGCATGACCCGTCCATCATCAGAAAGAGTTGAAACAAAGAAATTGTCCGTCACATCAACTCCACAATCTTTCCAGCTAAGTCCATCCCTTACGGTGTGAAGACTATAGACCTGCTCGGCCAGATGTCGGTTCCAGTCCAGATTCAACGTAAGATTCCACTTTTGGCTCATAACATCCATTTTCGAGATTCCGTTGGATTCGATGGTCTGTGGAATAAGATGGATAATCTTTGTGCCATATCCATTTTTTATAGGACGGACAAGCCCATCCACAATCCATTTTACAAATCCAGAGGTCCCCAATGTCAAAGGTTTTCCATCATCCACTTCGGTCAACGGTTCCTTGAGCCAGTAGTTCAGTTCCTCGTCCACCTCTTCCTCGTCATAAGGTTTGGCGGTCGTGATAGAAAAAAGCTCACCTTTGTAATTGTAGGCAGCGTCCGGTGCATATTTAATAGAAGAAAGTCGTCTACGGACAGAAACAATCATGTTCTTGACATTCTGGTACTGTCCCACGTCTGGTACAACTTTCTCCCATGGCAAAGATTTTTTTGTCTGATTGAAAATAGTCTGGAAGGATGTGGTGTAGAGATTTTCAAAAGGAATTGCCAAAGGAACTCCACGGGACAGATAGGAACCATAGACCATCATATCCATGAGGGATTTTTTTCCTTCCCTGCGAATCTGTAGATATACATCAGGTGTTTCGGTAAAGTAGATAACAATTTTTTCTGCTTCACCGCTGACCCTGTTTCTGTACAAAAGCCATGCGCCACAAGAATTTCTGCTGAACGCCGGTCGCTCTTCCACACCAACAACAGTCTGTCCCACGATTTCTGTTACCATGAGCAAAGTCGATGGACAAATCGTCACAACAGTTGACTGCCCTTCCCTTTCTCCTCGAACCTGAAAAAGTGTTCCGTTGGAATCTATATAGTCTTCCGATGGATGACCGTTCACCTGGGAAAGAGGTGCCACAATCCATGAATCCAAGACAGTCCTTCGAATTTCTGTGCTTTCTGGAATGGAAATCCGAGTGGCTCCTGCGAAAACAAATCCAAAGGACATTGCCATCAGGGAAAGTGTGCAAATCAATTTTCTGGGTAACAAGTTTTTCATTCAGTCATCCTTCCGAAAAAATCGGTCATATTTGGGGATTCTAGTCCACCATTGCACCATCGGCATATTTCAGTTCCGGCTTAACTATACTTCCGTCTGGTGAATGAATCATTCCATCTTCCCTTTCATCTGGATGGTTACCAAGAGGAGCATTGCTCAACATAAGCTTAAGTCTGTTCAACTGATTTACTTCACTGGAACCTGGGTCAAAATCAATGGCAGCTATATTGGCTTTTGGATAACGACGACGAAGTTCCTTGATCATTCCCTTGCCAGTGACATGGTTTGGAAGACAAGCAAACGGTTGGACACAGGCAATGCTAGGCACTCCACTATGGATAAGCTCCACCATTTCGGCAGTAAGGAACCAACCTTCGCCCATTATGTTTCCAAGCTGGACAATATCATCAACCCCATCCATAAGGTCGTAGATATTTGCGGGAGGGTCAAATCGTCGGCTCTTCCTGAGGGATTGTATCATGTGGCTTCGATAGAGGTTCATGGCTCTCAAATAGAGTCTTGCATTGGACTCGCTCTTCTTTGGGAACGCCAGCTCCTGATGCTTAAAAATTTCGGTGCTGAATGAGTAGAAGAAGAAATCTGCAAAACTTGGAACACAAGCTTCAGCCCCTTCCCTTTCAATGCTTTCCACAATACGGTTGTTGGCAGTAGGATGGAATTTTACAAGGATTTCTCCAACCACACCAACCCTTGGCTTTTTCACAGGCAAAAGTGGAAGATTGTCAAACTCACGGATAATCTTGTCAACCATCATGTTGAAAGAAAGAATTCCTGTATGCTTCAAAGACTGTATCGCTTCTTCATTCAATTTTTCATACAAGGCATTGGCACTTCCAGGTACCGCTTCATAAGGACGTGTTCTATAAAGCACCTGCATGAAAAGGTCTCCCAATACGGCGGCCCTCAAAGCTCTGTGGATTGCAACAAGAGAAACCTTGAATCCTGGATTTTTCTCCAATCCCTGGGCGCTCAATGAGATGACAGGTATTTTTTCAAGTCCGGCATCCTTCAACGCTCGTCTAAGGAAGGCAATATAGTTTGTGGCACGACATCCACCGCCAGTCTGACTCATAATGACGCTGGTATGGTCCAAATCATATTTACCGCTTTGGAGAGCTGCAAGCATTTGACCGGTTACCAAGATTGATGGATAGCAGGCATCGTTGTTCCCATATTTAAGACCAATGTCCACAGCCTTGGCATCGATAGCATCCAGGATAACCAAATTGAAACCGCTATAACGGAAAGCTTCCTGAATCAAGCGGAAATGGATCGGACTCATCTGAGGACAAATGATTGTATGGGTCTTGCTCATTTCTTTTGTGTAGACAACACGGTTGTAGGCTGAACTTCTTTCTTCCATTTTCTTACCGCTTCTTTGTCTAGCCTTGACAGCAGCAATCAACGAACGGATTCTTATGCGAACTGCACCAAGGTTGCTTCCTTCGTCAATCTTTATAAGAGTGTACATCCGGTTCTTTGCCTTAAGGATTTCATCGACCTGGTCCGCGGTGACAGCATCCAATCCACAACCAAAAGATGTAAGCTGAACCAATTCAAGGTCAGGCATAACAGATGAGAAAGTTGCTGCACGATAAAGTCGGTTGTGATAGACCCACTGGTCCATGACTCTCAACGGTCGTTCAATCTGTCCAAGATGGGCTACAGAATCTTCGGTGAAAACAGCCAAGCCTAATCCATGAATCATTTCCGGAATACCGTGGTTGATTTCTGGATCAAGATGATATGGTCGTCCCGCCAAGACAATTCCGTTTGCTCCCCTGCGAATCATTTCTTCAAGAGCTTCTTCTCCAGCAGTCTCCACATCTTTCTTGAAATTCTCCTGCTCCGTCCAAGCTTCATCCACGGCTTCAAAAACCTTTTCCATTGTGAGGGTCCTAAAATGGGGGGACAGAACTTCAAAAAGTCGTTCACCTAAACGCTGCTTGTCATATATAGGAAGGAATGGATCCAAATACAAAAGCGAATCGTCCGCCCTAATCTGATCCACATTATTTCTAAGCACCTCAGGGTAACTGGTGACGATTGGACAATTGTAGTGATTCCCGGCTCCTGCGTCTTCCTTTTTTTCATAAGGGGCGCATGGATAGAAAATAAATTTGCATCCAGACTGCAGAAGACTTTCGATATGTCCATGGCTAATTTTTCCAGGATAACATACTGATTCCGATGGAATAGTCTCCAATCCTTTTTCATAAATTCCACGGCTGGACCTTGGAGACAGTCTTACCCTGAAACCAAGTTTTGTAAAGAAAGTAAACCACAGCGGATAGTTTTCATAAATATTAAGGACACGAGGGATTCCCACATCTCCCATGGTCGCCTCGCTGGCTGAAAGTGGCTTGTACTGGAAAAGTCTCTTGTATTTCCATTCAAAAAGGTTTGGCAAGTCTTTTGGATCCTGATAGTCGTCCAACTGGCTTGCATCCTTGTTGCTGGCATCCACAATCATGCTTTCCTTGCCAAGTTCAGCTCCCCTTTCACAACGGTTTCCTGTAACAAATTTGCGAGATGTATTATGGGTCGTGAAAGTGTTGATCGTAAGAAGACAATTGTTGGAACATTTTCCACAGCGGGTCAATTCCAAATCAACCTTGAAAGATTCTAACTGCTCAAGTGTAGCCAAATTTGATTTCACGAATTTAGGACTCTGGTCTGGATCATCGGGTTTTGGTCTGCGTAAATCTTCCCACTGGTCTTGGGCTATCAAGGCTGAACCATAAGCACCCATAAGTCCCGCAACATCAGGTCTATATGCCTGGACTCCAGAGATTTTTTCAAAAGCACGAAGGACAGCATCATTGTTGAAGGTTCCACCCTGTACAACAACTTTTTTACCGATTTCATCAGCGTTTCTTAGTTTGATGACCTTGAACAAAGCATTCTTGATTACAGAATATGAAAGTCCAGATGAAATATCGGCTACAGTCGCACCTTCTTTTTGGGCTTGCTTGACTCGGCTGTTCATAAAAACAGTACAACGGGTTCCCAAATCAACAGGTTTTGGCGCCATGAGAGCGATTTTTGAAAATTCCTGTACGCTCATGCCCATGGTTCTGGCAAAATTGTCCAAGAAACTACCGCAACCAGAGGAGCAGGCTTCGTTCAATTGGATAGACGTAATGGCACCGTCTTTCATACGGAGACACTTCATGTCCTGTCCACCAATGTCCAAAAGGAATTCAACACCAGGGACAAAGAAATCCGCGGCCCTGTAATGGGTGATCGTCTCAACCTCTCCAGCATCCACACCGAGAGCGGCCTGGAAAAGTGCTTCACCATATCCTGTGGACACGGCTCTGGCAATATAGCAGTCCTTTGGGAGAATGGAATATAGCTGCTTCAAAACTTTCACAGCCAAATCAACAGGATTTCCTGCATTGACATCGTAGAATCTCCAGAGGATAGCACCATTTGTATCTGTCAGGACAGCTTTTGTTGTTGTGGAACCTGCATCAAGTCCCAAGAACACAGGACCAGTTGTTTTTGACAAATCTCCAGACAACGCTTTTTCCTGGGAATGTCTGTTGGAGAATTCATCCAGCTCTTCCTGATTCTTGAACAAAGGTTCCAGTCGCTGGACTTCTTCCATTTCCGCGCCCACCAAATTCTTAAGGTTCTCACGGAAATCTGCAACAGTCGGGAAGGGTTTAATCCTTGACATTGGGTCCATTTTTGTTTCAGCAGAATAAGCAGCTCCACTAGCCACAAAAAGTTGACTGTTTTCTGGGAGTATTACTTCTTCATCCTTCAACTTCAAAGTAACTATAAATCTGTGCCTAAGCTGGTCCAAAAAGTGCAAAGGTCCACCCAAGAAAGCCACATTCCCACGAATCGGTTTTCCACAGGCAAGTCCTGAAATAGTCTGGGACACAACCGCCTGAAAAATGGATGCGGCAATATCTTCCCTTCTTGCCCCTTCATTGATCAGAGGCTGGACATCTGTCTTTGCAAAAACACCACATCTTGCGGCGATTGGATAGATTGTGCTGGATCCCTTGGCAAGTTCGTTCAATCCACCCGCGTCAGTTTCAAGGAGGGCTGCCATTTGGTCAACAAAAGCACCTGTACCACCGGCGCAAGTACCGTTCATACGCTGTTCGACACCATCTTTGAAATATGTTATCTTTGCGTCTTCTCCACCAAGCTCGATCACTACATCGGTTTTCGGGATAAGTTTTTTTACAGCCGTGGTTGCCGCTACAACTTCCTGGATAAAAGGAATCTTAAGCCACTGCGACACTGAAAATCCACCAGAGCCTGTGACTTTTACAGATATATATTGGTTATTTCCATCTGGAAGCTGTTTTTCTATGCTGTCAAAACATTTGTTGACAACAGTGATGATTGTATTGCGGATATCTGCCCTATGTCTTTGGTAGTCCCCATAAATCATATTGTCATTTTCATCAAGAACCACTACCTTTACTGTAGTAGATCCGACATCAATACCCATACGGATGGGCTTCAGGGGTTTGATTGAAGAAAGCGACGAAATATCCATAAAAACTCCTATAAAACAAAAGAAAATTGGTGACACCACGCTTATAAAGGCCATTTCTATAACTAGAAATCAGTGGGCATCTCTAATAAATAC
>JAZUEV010000251.1:0-1519 GCA_045640345.1 Treponema sp. | reverse complement strand
TATCGAAAACTATGGTCTTTTGAAGGAATATGTCCAGAACTGTTTCTGTATTATCGGTAATTCTGCCACTGGAAGCACGGATTTGGGAGTTACTCCATTCCAAAAAAGATATGCAAACATGGGGACCCACGCAAATGTTGTAAACACAATCCTGCAGAAAGATTTTATCAAGTATGTTGACCCTTGGTGGGGAATCGGTTTTTCTTTTGTAATCGCCCTTTTGGTTATTCTTTTGACCAGAAAAGTGTCTCCCGCCAAGACTGTTATTTTTGGTCTTGTTTATTTGATTTTGCCGCTGCTATTGTTTGCCGGATTGATGATAGGATTCAAGATTTATATTCCATTTGCATCTTCTTTGGAACTTTTGGTGGTGTCCTATCTTTTTACAATCGCCAACAGTTTTATTATGACCGAAAAGGACAAGAATACTCTCCGTCGTGGATTTGATGCCTATGTTGCTCCTGAGGTTGTAAGCCAGATTGTTAAGAATCCACAGCTTTTGGCATTGGGTGGGTCAAACAAAAGGATGACCGCCTTGTTCAGCGACGTGAGAAAATTCTCTGGATTCACTGAATGTATCAACAGGGAAGAGGGTGAAGGAAAGGGAGCTGTCCGACTTGTTGAAATCCTTAACGGTTATCTTGGTGTTCTGTCAGATGCCATCATGCTGGAGCGTGGTACAATCGACAAGTATGTTGGTGACGAAATTGTTTCATTCTTTGGAGCCCCAGTTGATAATCCCAATAATGCATTCGACGCTTGTGTGGCTGGAATCCGTATGAAACAGGCAGAGGATATCTACAATCGTGAACACTTGTCCGAACTTCCAATCCATCCTGGAACAAAGGAGCCGTTCCTTCTTAAGTCAAGAGTCGGAATCAACACAGGGGACATGGTTGTTGGAAACATGGGAACTGAAAAAAAGTTGAACTACACCATCATGGGAAACAATGTTAACCTTGCGTCCCGTCTGGAAGGAACCAACAAGGCTTATGATTCCTGGATTATGTGTTCAGAAAGTACATGGCTTGATGCTGATTCCGGGGCAAACAAGGGTAAACTTTTGGCAAAGATGTTGGACTGTGTTCGTGTTATCAACGTGGAAAAACCAGTGCAGATTTATTCAATCCAGGGACTGAGGTCTGAAATGGATAGCAAACAGATAGAGGGGACTGAACTTTTCAATGCTGCCATGGCTTGGTATCTTAAGGGGCGCGAAAGTCCAAATGGTGAAAAAGATTTACAGGATTTTGTGGAGGCGAGAAAACTTTTTGAACAGGCGTATAATTGCTACCACGAAACTGATGCCCAGGACACATCGTTCATTTCCACTGAAAAAAAGATGATACTCAGATGCGATGAATTTATTGCAAATGGTCTTCCAAAAGATTCAAACGGAATTGTGAAACCTTGGGACGGGGTTTATACTATGACGTCAAAATAGGTATTCAGAGCCGACAACTTCCTTCGGAAGTTGCGGTCTAATACGCTATATCAAGACTCGCTTCGCTCGCTTGGT
>JAZUEV010000250.1:0-2435 GCA_045640345.1 Treponema sp. | reverse complement strand
CATCATCAACAGACACAGAATTTTCAGATGGAACATACAACTTATAAGGTGTAGAAGACAAGCGAGATGTGACCATTGAGTTTACGAAGATTCCATAAGAATCAGCTGAACCTGCTCCAACAACTTTGGCGTTTATGCCAGAAACATTGTTCAAAGCGTTTACCATGTCACTAACAGTTGGCTTCTGACCAAAAGTGAAAGTCTTTGTTTCGTTGTCTGCACCGGCACCGCTAATAACCAAGCTCAAACCAGTACTATCCAATTCAACATTAACAGTTGCGGAACCATTATATGTAACTTCTGCAGCAGCTGAAGCAACACGGACTTCTTCAACCAAACCAGGTACGAAGTCAATACTAAAGTTTATTCCGCGAACGAAAATTCCCACAACACCAGCAATGATGACCAATATAGAAAAAATTGCACATGGGAGGAATGCTTTACTGAACTTAAATTTCTTTTCCATTATTTTACTCCCCAACCAATGCTGATTCCCTGATGTTTAACAGTCTGAGTTCCAAAATCGAACATGAGACGAGAAACAACCAAAGATGTAAACAATGTTGAAACTACACCGATTGCCAAGCTGTATGCGAATCCCTGGATGGAACCTGAACCAAGCTGTGACATAAATGCGGCCGCAATAAAGGTTGTAATATTGGAGTCAAGGATTGCCCACAAAGCATTTCCAAATCCAGAAGAAATGGAGGATGCTCTATCTTTTCCAAGTCGGCGTTCTTCCTTGATACGTTCAAAGATGATAACATTTGCATCAACAGCCATACCGATTGTCAAAATCATACCTGCAATAGATGGCAATGTGATGGTCAAATTCAAGGCACTCAAGATTGAGAACATGATATAAAGGTTCAAAACCTGAGCAACACAAGCGTTTACACCAGCACCGTGGTACCAGATCAACATAAAGACCATGATTGCAGCCAAACCGATTGCAATAGCCATGTATCCCTGTCTAATAGCCTGGTCTCCCAAAGATGCACCGATAACCTGCTGGCTTTCAACTGAAAGTGGAACGTCCAACCAAGCTGTCTGCAAAACCTTCTGGAGATTCTGAGCTTCTTTCTGACCGAATCCAGTGATTGCAACATTTCCACCAGTGATTGCTGTACGGATTGTAGCATTGGACTTGATTCTGTCATCGCTTACGATTGCCAAGTTCTTTCCTACATTTTCACCAGTGAATTCAGCAAAAATCTGTGCACCTTCACCGTCCAATGTAAAGCTTACCTGTGGTTTTCCGGTAATATCTTCTGTTCCAACTTCAGCAGACTTAATGTGCTTTCCGTCCAAAACAGCTTCTTTCTTTACTACCAAGTATCCTTCTCTCTGGTCCAAACCATACTCGTCTGTTGAGTAGTATCCCAAAACTTCACAGTCTTCAGGAATAATAGAAGAATCTATCAATTTTCCTCTGCTATCAAAAGTGTTAGTCTTGTTGGCAGAATAATATGTACTGAAAGAATTTGTTGCATCTGTATCAACCAAGCGGAAATTCAAGATTCCACGACCCTGGATGATTGAGTTAATCTGGTCAGCTTCCGCGCTACCTGGGATTTCGATGTAGATACGGTCGTCACCCTGCTGGCGAATTGTTGGTGAACTAAGACCAAATCGGTCAATACGGTTGGTCAAAGTTTCAATCGCCTGAGTCATGGCATTGGACTTCAAAGTCTCAGAATCAACTGTTGAGTTTTCACCCTGAGATGCAACTACAGCGTCCAAGTCAGCCTTTACGATAACATTCATACCACCGCTCAAGTCCAAACCAAGCTTAACGGAATTTTCATAACATCTTTTGTTTGCCAAAATCTGGTCACGATAAATTCCTTCAACCAGGGAACGGATTTCTTCTTCGTTAGAGAATGAAACCAAAGCATCACGGATTGTCATTGGGTTTGGAACATCCTTGCCCATGACCTTGTAATTCTTCTTGGCAGCCTTCAACAACCATTTCTGATTTTCATCCAAAACCTTTGATGGATCTGCCTTTACCAGCGACTTCAAAGCGTTGACATCATCAGATGCTTTTACGCTTGCATAGTCCTTAATGTTTTCCAGCGTGCTCAATGCAAGAGCCTGGTCTTCCTTTGGTGTCAGGGCGTACCATTTAATTGACGGCCACAGGAATCCAAAACAGATTGCAAGAACTGCCAGGACCAAAATGAAACGACTTCTCTTGTTCATTACTTTGCCTCAGAACTCTCAGTTGACTGGGAATCCTTATCCTTTATTTCTTCTGTGATTTTATCTTCTTTTGTCTTTCCACCAAAGAGTCCCTTCTTTTCAGCAGGTGCTTCTTCGGCAGCAGGCTTATCAACGATAACTGTTGCAATTGCAGTACGATTGAATTCGATTTTTGCTCCGTCTTCAACCTTTATGATGATTGTGTTTTCCTTTGTGGATGATACAACACC
>JAZUEV010000249.1:0-2785 GCA_045640345.1 Treponema sp. | reverse complement strand
CACTCGTAGGGGGCGTTGTCATTTCGACCGGAACGAAGTGTAGTGGAGAAATCTCAAACACAAAGGATAAAATTTGTTGATTGATTTTTTTTATGACACTTGTTTTTGGACTGTTGATTTTTGAAAGACCTATAAAAATCTAACGACACTTGTTTGGGAACTGTTAAATTTGGAGAGACCGATTAAAAATCTAACGACACTTGTTTGTGGGCTATCATCTCCCAAGCCTCAAATGCGTTGTGTTGTTTTGAGTAATCGGTCTCATACGCTATCAATAGCCGAAACAGTTACAATTTTTATTTCGTATGTTTCTTTTCAATTTTTGAACCTAGACCTTGAACAAGACTTACCAAAATCACAAGCACAATTATTGTTATCCATGTTGCGTCCAATTGATTTCTGTCGTGTCCATAACAGATAGCAAAATCACCAAGACCACCAGCTCCTACTGCTCCAGCCATTGCGGTTAAACCTGTAAGACTTATAATAGTAATTGTAGTTGCTCGTGCAAGAGATGCTACACTTTCTTTTAAATAGACTCGAAAAATAATTTCCAATGGACTCAATCCCATGCTCAATGCAGCTTCAATCAATCCTCCATCAACTTCGGCAAGGGCACTTTCAACTTGTCGTGTAAAAAATGGTGTACATCCAAAAACCAATGGAACGATTGCTCCTTTTATACCAATTGCAGTCCCCATCAAAAGTCTTGTCAAAGGCATTACACCGGTTAAAAGAATTATAAACGGAATCGATCGAAAAAAGTTTGTAAGTTTATCCAAGATTTGAAAAACGATTTTATTTTCGAGAACTGCTCCTTTTTTTGTGACTGTTAAAATCACTCCGAAAAAAAGTCCCAAAATAAAACTGATTGCACCACTCCATAAAACCATAATAAAAGTATCTCTAAGTGCTTGAAAAAAAATCTCAGGATGCTTAGAAACATTTGGTAAAATTGTTTTAATAAAATTCATATTCTTGTTCTCCTATTCCTCTTTTAGAATTTCTATTCCAACATTTTTTTCTTTAAGCCAATTCAATGCGTCTTGAATTTTTTGTGAATCTCCTGTAAAAATTGCAACAGTTCCTCCAACAGGAGCGTCTTGGACAATTTCAATATCTGCAAAAATAATGTTCAACACAATTCCAAATTTTGAACTCACTGTTGAAATCAATGGTTCGCTGACATTTTTTTCCAAATAAGAAAGACGAACAATTTTTTCTCCAGAATTTAAGGCAACCACCGGTGAATTGTTTTTTATAAGTTCTTCAATTTTCTGAAGATTTGTTGTCGAGTGAATAAATCGCTTTGTTACTTCTTCTTTTGGATTTGCAAAAATCTGAAAAACATCTCCCTGTTCAACAACGACACCTTTTTCCATTACTGCAACTTTGTCACAAATATCTTTCACAACATTTATTTGATGAGTGATAATCACAATTGTGATTCCTAGCTGTGAACGAAGTTTTTTCAAAAGCTCCAGAATCTGTTTTGTCGTAGTTGGGTCCAATGCAGATGTCGCTTCGTCACACAAAAGTATTTTTGGATCATTTGCCAAAGCACGTGCAATTGCGACTCTTTGTTTTTGTCCGCCGCTTAATTGACTGGGATAATTGGATTCCTTGTCGCTTAATTCAACCAGTTCCAAAAGTGAATGAACTTTTTCTTTGATCTCATTTTTTGAAAGACCTGTGTGCTTTAAAGGAAAAGCGATATTTTCAAAAACAGTTCGACTGGGCATAAGATTAAAATGTTGAAAAATCATTCCAATTTTTTTTCGTTCCAAACGTAATTCTTTTTCGGAAAGAGAAATCATGTCTTTTCCATTTACAATTACACTACCACTTTCAGGTCGTCCCAAAAGATTGATGCATCGTACAACTGTTGATTTTCCAGCACCAGAAAATCCAATGATTCCAAAAATTTCTCCGTCATTGATTGTAATATTTACATCTTTCGCGGCATAAAAAATATTTTTATTTTTATCCAAAAAAGTTTTGTTAATATTTTTTAATTCAATCATTTTTATATCTTCTCCTTTTTTTAGAGGTAACTTTGAAACTGTGATGTTTTAAGTTGATGTCTATAAAATATCACTTTGCATGATTTTTGGGAAATACTAGTTTTTGATTTTTGGTAATAGATAAAATCTATAAGCGACATTTTATGCTACATTCATTTCTTTGATTTTTTTATAAACGACTTTTGCAAAAATTTTATGATTCTCTTCATCCAAATGTTCCTGGTCAATTTTTGATGGAGAAACAAAATCGCTGGCGGCAAGAAAATCAAGGTTATATTTTTTTGCTATAATTTGATATTCGCTTTTCAATTTTTTTGAAACCTCAATACTGTGTCTATCAAATTCTGGGTCGAACTCATTTTTCCAAACCTGTTCCCCAAGAAAAATTGGAGACACAAGAAGAATCTGGATGTCTTTATTGAATGACTGAATTTGATTTATCAGTTTTTCAATTCCCAAAGCAATTATTTTTTCATTTGTCCTGAAACAAGTTTTTAAATCATTTGTCCCAAGCATCAAAACCACAAGATTTGTATCGCTGTGACTTTCAAGAATAATTGGCAATGAAGATGTACCTCGTCTACCGTGTCTTAAAAAATCATCAAAAACGGTTGTTCGACCACAAAGACCTTCTTCCGTGATATGAAAATTTTCCCCAAGAAGTTCAGACAAAATTCCTGTCCATCGCTGGTTATAAGAAAATCTTTTATTTTTTTTAGGAACAAGTCCGTAAGTGTTTGAATCTCCAAAGCAAAGAATTT
>JAZUEV010000248.1:0-5683 GCA_045640345.1 Treponema sp. | reverse complement strand
CTTTTAGACAGACCCGAGAAAAATAAATAGTTTAATAGATTAAAGCCTGGATGGAACAAACATAGTTATAGTAAGTGTCGTCCTTGTAGTTGCTTTTCACGGTGCCATAGTCCAAATTGACGCTGGCGGCGTAACCGTTGCCGCCGTACTGGGACGACGACCAATAGTAACTATACAGTTGTACAGGATTATATTTGTTTGGTATCATTCCTAAGACTTTGTTTACCACGGTTTTATTTTCGTAAAGCTTGTAAAGTTCCGCACAACTTGGAAGGTACCAGCCGTCCCTGCAGTTTTCTGGCAGATTGTACCTTGTTCCGTAGGTGTTTGCCCAGTTAAAGGCAGGGTAGTTTGCTTCAGCATTTTTTTTGCCTTCACTGTCCATTGAACACACATAAGCCCAGTTGTCGCTTCCGTCCATGTCACCGCTGTTTTTCGTTCCGTAGATGCCAGTAAAGTTTGTATTATATCCAGTTGTGCCTGATGGGGCCCATTCTAGGCGCTTTATTGTGTCTCCGTAGCTGTTGTGGATGCCGACTCCTAGTGGAATGTCATCGGCGTTGGTGTAGTAGTAGACCGCAATTGGCTCCAGTTCCTTTCCGTTGGCGTCCTTGAAGTCATCTTCCGTGAAGGCTGTTCTGTTGGGGTCGTAGTCCAGTCTGCTTCCGTCACTTAAAATAAGATCCCCCACATTGAATTCCTTTGGCTCTTTTATGTGGAAAGTTCCCACGATGCTGGTTTCTCCCCATTTAAGTGTCACCTTGTGGTCTCCAGGGATCGTGCTTATTGGCAGTGTGACTGACATGGACGTGTCGCTGTTCACTGTTACGGTTGGCTTATATCCTGTAATTTCTGGCAGTGTTCCGCAGCTTAATGTAATGGTTGCCGTGTTGAAATTTGGGTTATTGAAGTTTCTTCCATGGAGTATTGCTTTTACTGTGTTTCCTGCCTTGGATGTGGATGCGTTTGGTATGGTTACGGCTGTGAATCTTGGTGCGTCGTACACGTAAAGGGTTTTAGAGACTGTGGAAGTTCCTGATGTAATTTTTACTGTGTATGTGTCGTCCACTTCTGGTATGAATTCAGAAATGGTCAGTGTGTCCGTTCCCGTGTTTCCATTTGTGGCTGTCCACTTGATGTTTTCAGTTGAGATTTCTGTTGTCTTTACAGTCTTATTTCCACTGTCGATTATTTCCATTTTCAGTTTGTCTTCCAGATCCATGTTGTATCCTGTGACGGTGGCTGTAATTTTAGTTTTGTTCTGTCTTACTTCCGCTAGAGAGATTTTATCAATGCTCAAGACTGCACTCGAAATACTTGGAAGGTCGCTTATATTGAATCTAGTGCTGACTTCATTTCCTTCTTTATTTTTTGCCACATTTCCGTCAATCAAAAGTTTTATTGTGTAGGTCACTCCCGCATTGCTTGAGCTTGTGGAAGGAAGATTGAATGTGCCCTGTGCCTGTCCAGTTTTTTCATCCACCGTTACATTTACAGTCTGCTTATTTGTTGTGCCGCTGTAGAGCCTCATGGAGACAGTGTTTCCAGAAAGGTTCACATCATCAAAATAGGCAGTGGCTGTAATTTTTTCAGTGCTGTTGTATGCAAAGTGGTATTTGTTCAGCAGAATCTCCCTCAGGTATGTGGCTGTCACAGGTGTCTTTTCCGCTTGGGCTTCGTTCAGTGTGTTTCCAAAAATGTCCACGGTCTTTACTGTGAAAACATATTTCGTTCCCAGTTCCGTTGCGTCAATGCCCGTCAGAGTGTAGTTTGTTCCAGTGTCTGATGAGCTTGGCTTTATGGTCACATTTTCAGCGATGGTGGTTTCGTTTCCGTTTGAGTCAATCTTTTTTGCTCCAATGATTGCGTGGCTGTAGTCGTTGACCGTTAGACCATTGTTTCCAGGAAGTCCCCAGTTTACTGAAAGGGTCTGTGCAGAACCATAATATGTTACGCTCAATCCTTCAACCTTATCCGGTGCCGTTTCGTCAATCAACACAAATCCGCCGTCTTTCAGGACTTTTGTTGTTCCGTTTCCGTTTTTGTCCTTTGCGTAGAAATCAATATGGTAGATTCCGTCTTTCATGTTCATGGAAGCAAAATCAATTTCAGTGTCGCAAGTGGCTATGGAGGAAACTGTTTTCACTGGAAGGTAAACGGTTTTTTCGCTTTCGGTGACTGGTATGTAATGTTCGTTGTAGACCCTTTTGACCTTTACCCACAATCCGCTGGAGACAATCTTTCCGTTGCTGTATCCGCTTGGAGCAAGTCCGCTTCCAGAATCAAAGACGCTTGCCTTCACATGGAGCTTTTTGTCCTTCAGGTATATTGATTTAAGGTCGTTCTGGTTGTTCACATTTAGACTGGTTTTTAGAATAGCCCTTTCTTTGTCCTCCAAATCCTTTCCGCTGGTGTTGATAAAATATCCGTCGGGCAGGGAAGGGGCAAGGGTGTCGGTGTTTCCGTTCACAAAATAGTGCCACTTCTGGGAGCCGTTCATTTTGATGATTCTGTTTTCGTCTTTCAGTGATTCATCATCGTGCTCGTAGAAAAAATCTTTCAGTTCAACAATAATCTGAGTTCCCGCGATTGGAGCATTTTCACCGTTCTTTGTTGGCAGAACAAAAGTGTCGTTTCCTTCAAATTCAGGTTCCCCATATCGGTCAAGCAGATTTTCCCCTGTCTCTTTGTCATAAATCGATATGTTTTTATAGAAGATTTTGCCGTCTTTTTTGTAGCCATAGGTCCATTCCTCAGAACTGGATGAGATTTGCAAAAAATCGGTCACACCTTTTTTCTTCAGATTCTCAATTTCCGCATCCGTAAAGTAAATTGAATCCTGATGAATGCCGTGGTCAAATGAAACAGCAATTCTTGCGTCCCTGTATGCACCGTCGGAGTTCAGGCTTGGGGTCCAGGAAATGACTTTCGGTCTTGATGCGCACAGTGGAACAATATTAAGGGTTATGTTTTTTGGATTCTTTTCAAAAGTCGCCTTTGTTGTTGAACTTTCCCAGTCTTCCATGCTGATATAGCCAAGGTCGCTTATGTCATTATCATTTTGGTCAAAAATCTGCCACTTAACAAACTGCCAATCGTTGTCTTCGTTGAACATCAAACTGATTTGGTCGGTCACCTTGTATGAAATTTTTCCGCTTGGAGATATTTTTCCGTGGGTCGAACTAAAATAAAGGTCAACTGGATCTGAGTTGGCATAATCAATAGCCTTGTCAAGTTTGTCCTTCAATTCAGAACTGTTGGCAAAATTGCTGCAAGAAGATAAAACCAAAAGACATCCAAAAATCAAAATCACACTACGCAAAACAAATTTTTTCATACATTTCTTCCAAAAAAAATTCAAGCAGACCTCAAAACTATATCCTAAATCCCAAAAAAATACAATCGTCCTTCTAGCAACAAGTCCGTGAATATAGGGTATCTCTGATATTGACCAAGTTGACTAAGTATGTTAAAATCTGACTAAGTTGACTAACATTCAAAATAAAGGAAAGACAGATGTGTAAGATGAATGTGCTGGAGGCGAAGACCAATTTCTCTAAAATAATTGCCCTGCTGGAAAATCGGGAGGAAAAAGAGGTGATAGTGGCCAGAAGTGGAAAGCCTGTGGTCAGAATCACTTTAATAGAAGAAGATGTGTCCAAGAGGATTGGTTCTGCCAAGGGACAGTTTGTCTATCCCGACGATTTTGATGAGATGGATGATGAAATCGCAAAGATGTTTGGAGTTGAATAGTGGATATTTTGCTTGACACCCATATTGCCCTTTGGCTTTTGAATGACGATTCAAGGCTTACAAAGGAAACCGTTCAGTTGATTATGAACCCCAAAAACACAGTCTATTACAGTGTGGTCTCCATGTGGGAAATTGCCATCAAACATTCCCTGCATCCGAATGAAATGAACAAAGGTGGACTGGAGTTTATGCTTGCCTGCGAACTGGCCGGATATAAAAAACTGCCCCTGGATGACCGACATGTCTGTGCCCTGGAGACCCTTGAAGGAAACGACGGAAGCGAAAACCACAAAGACCCCTTCGACAAAATCCTTTTGTCCCAAGCAAAGGCCGACTGCATGACCCTTCTGACCCACGACCATAAATTCAAGTGCTGGAATGAGCCGTATTATTTGGTTGTGTGAGGGGGGGGACGGTCGAATTTATACCGTTTTCTCAAAATAATATGGATGCCACCTGTGTATATAGGATAGCATCCACTCGCTTATATTTTTTTGACGAATTTTTACTTTTTCTTTGTCAATTCATCTTCCACAGGTTCTTTTTGATTGTCCTGTTTTTCCTGCTTGTCCGAAGTGACTTTTGCAATCGTTACTCCAGCCGTTACAGCAGCCCCCACCGCAGTGGTTGCAATCATAATTGTTGGTAAAGTTGCGCATGATGTACACACAATAGAAATGCCGCACAGTCCACAGATGAAGATTCTTCTAACATTTTTTTTCATTTCTTACCTCCGTTGTTGTCGAATATAAATTCAAGCTTGCCATTACTAAGATGGAGCTTTGCTTTGAAACATTTTTTTGGACTTTGACTGTATAGTGTTGTTTGTAAATCAAGACTCCAAAGAAAATTTACAGAAAAATCGAAAACGAGCCTTTGCGAAGTTTTCGATTTTTAGGGCTTGAGTCAAGCCCTAATGCAGAGTATACTCTGCATTTTTTTCACGGAAAAAAATCTTTAGGAAATGGTTTTGGATTCTAAAAATACATCAAATAACTGTCATCAAAAGGGGGAGCCGGAGGTAAATAAAATTCAACATGGCGAGACTTTCAATGTGGGACAATAAAAAAACGGCCACCTTCCGCAAAAGAAGATGACCGTCTCAAGTTGTAATAGGAAAGTTTATTCTAAAATTGATTCAGAATCTTTCACTAATAACTGACTATTAGTGGCTTGCCAAAGAGTCTTATTTTGAAGCCCCAGGAATTGCCTTTTCGAATTCCTTGTTTCCGTGGTGGTAAACTGGGAGAACCTTTGGTGAAACTGCGTCTCCAGTGATTCCTGCTGCTGCTCTTTCCTTTTCGAATGCTGTAACATGGTCAAGGTTCATCTTGTCTGAAAGTGCAATATCCTTGAACATCTTTCCAGCTTCGATTCCAGCCTCGCGACCGAATACCACAACGTCCAAAAGTGAGTTACCCATCAAGCGGTTTGTACCGTGGACACCACCAGATGCTTCACCTGCAACCAAAAGGTTAGGAACATTTGTGTGGCAAGTCTTGTTGATTTCAACACCACCGTTCTGATAGTGGAGTGTTGGGTAAACAAGGATTGGTTCCTTTCTGATGTCGATTCCGTACTTGATGAACATGTTGTACATGGCAGGGATTGACTTGAGGATTGTTCCTTCGCCATGGATTTTTTCAATCATTGGAGTGTCAAGCCATACAGCGTCCTGAACATCGTTCTTTACGCCACGACCTTCACGAACTTCACGGATGATACCAGAAGCGTTTACGTCACGAGTTTCGAGAGGGTGGATATATACTTCACCGTCCTTGTTGATAAGTTTTGCACCAAGTGAGCGAACCTTTTCTGTAACAAGCTTTCCAAGAATCTGTGTTGGGTAAGCTGCTCCAGTTGGGTGGTACTGCAATGAATCCTAAGTCGGAGGCCAAGCGGTCTTAGGAAGACAATTAGGAAAACCAAC
>JAZUEV010000247.1:0-1732 GCA_045640345.1 Treponema sp. | reverse complement strand
TTAAAGCCTTGAAATTGCAAGACATTTAACATCTCATTTTCAAAGTTACATCTAAAAATTGCAATTTATAGATATTCCCTAAATTAAAGAGGGGCGTTATGTTTTCTGAAATTAGCAACACAAATAAAATTGAAAAATATATAGTAGATTCGATTTTAACAACGGATCTAAGTTACGAAGGTGTTAAAAAAATAATAGAGGCATTAAAAATCAAGGGGAATATTGTTTCGGCGATTTTGCCAAAGACACCGGAAAGCGAAACGTTTGGTAATTATCTACAACGTTTTTGGGATTACGAGAAATCTCCGTACGTCATCGAAAAAAAAGCTGTTGGTCAATCAATTCATCGAAGGTATGTGGATACCAATTTAAAAAGAGTCAAAGCGTATTGGATTCCCAAGTATGGTAATAAATTGCTGGGTGAAATCACTTTGTCCGATATAAAAAAAAATCTCAAGGACTTGGCGACAAAACCCCAGTTGGTTGGGACCGCCAAAAAAGACAAAAATGGAAAACGAATCAAGATTCAAAAAAAATTGAAATCAGAAACTGTCAATCAAATTGTTCGTGCTGCGACTTTGGCTTTGAAATGGGCTTATCACAATAAGCTGACAAAAAACGATTGCTTTAGTGGAATAATCTGGTGTCATGTCGTTCCTGAAAAAAGAATCGTCCCTACAATTTCAGATACAAAAAAGATTTTCTCTGCCAATTGGAAAAACAACTCAGCATGTCTGGCAAATCTTATTTCAATCTGCACAGGTATGAGGATTGGAGAAATTCAGGCCTTGCAACTTAAGGATATAGGGAATGATAGAATCTTTGTTCGACATAATTGGGCGAAAGGGGAAGGTTTGAAGTGCCCTAAAAATGGATGTCAGCGAGAAATCCTTGTGGGAAAATCTTTGATGACATTGATTTATAATTATGCCCGAAAAAATCCTTATGGACAAAATCCCACTAACTTTTTGTTTTGGGGAACAACCCAGGGGGCACCCAGACCAACGAATATATGGAACAAAGAATTGCACGAAGTTACGAAACAGTTGGAGATAAAAAATTCCAGCCACATAACCTTCCACTGTTGGAGACATTTTTTTGCCACAAACATGGCCGACAATGTTGATATGAGAAAACTCCAGTTGGTTACAGGTCACAAGTCTCTTGAGATGTTGGAGCATTATGCAAAGCATGAATCCGAGCAAACCATTAACGAACTTGGAAAAATCACTGAAAAAATTTTTTCTCCAATTGTTGATCTTGTAAAGCTGGGATAGGAACTGTTCTCCAATCCGATGTGGAGAATTGTAAAGGGAGCAACCGATTTTACTCTAGGTCTGGGTTCAGAAAAATTGACACTGTTATGGCCGCCATAGTTGTCGAAGTGAGAACAAATTTTTTTTCGAAAACTTTTGACTTGAAAATTGGTCATCCATTCCAGCTAAATTGTCTCTAAAGGGTGGTGTCCTCGGATTCCAGTTCTTTTTTTATCTCCAGTATCTCCTCAAGCGAAAGTCCCGTGGCCATGGAGATTTGCTGGTCGGTGGTGAAGTTCATCCTCAGGAGGTTTCTCGCTGTCGTACGGACTCCTTGGTTAATTCCTTGACTAATTCCCTGGGTAATACCTTGGGAATATCCCTGCTTTATGCCTATCTGGATTCCGTCGTTGATGTATTTGTCCAAAACCTCGCACATGCTCACATCCTCCTTGCCTCTGCCGGCGTGGTAGCCC
>JAZUEV010000246.1:0-2087 GCA_045640345.1 Treponema sp. | reverse complement strand
ACGAAAAGGGCATGGACCAAATATTCAAGACCCAGTACAAGGAGATGAAGGACAAATCGGCTGGCGAAGAACAGATAAGAACCCTTTTCCATTTGATGCACAAGATTGAACGCCACAGAAACTCCCAGATCTCCATAAGCTCATCCAACAGCCTTAAACCTGGTCAGGAATTGGTTTACAAGGATGCCCAAGGATTCAACTGGATTCTTACATTGGACAAGCAGGAAAGCTACGGAATATTCCTGGAGATTCCAAAACTCCTGAGCAACAGCGACAAAAAGCCGGAGCCTCTTTCAAAATTCATTCTGACTGTCACAGCAAAAGGAAATCTGGCGTACACCATGCAGACAAGGGCCATACGCTATGACCAATCGTTGGACGGAAAAAATCTTCTGCTGATAAAAAACCAGAATTCCCTGGAACCAATGCAGAGACGAAAATACAGACGATCCAACATGGAATCTCCAGTCAGAGTGACAGAAGTGGAGCAGAGAGCCAGCATGACCGGCACAAGCAAATCCTACGCGCTTTTGGGACAGGAGATGGAAGGAAGGTTTGAAAATATCTCCATCGCCGGATGTAGCATAAGGATGAAAAACAGCATAAGCGATGGAAAATACCTGCAGCTTAAGTTCAACCTAAATGGACAGGAACATCAGGTTGTGGGAATCATCATGAACACTTCAAAGAATCTGGAGGACAACACCACCAGCTGCCATATAAAATTCACCGACGCGCAAAGGTTCACGAAAAATGAAATCGGGGCCTATGTGTACGGATTCAACGATTGAGAGTGCAATATCACGGCATCCCATAAAAAAAGGAGGCAATAGGCCAAATTAAATCGTGAGGGAGTCTCTAATGTAATTTTTAGAGATAACTTTGAAAATACGATGTTTAAGCCTTGCAATTTCAAGACATTAAACTCGGTTAGGAATATGAAATATTCCGTACATCTATGAAAAGTATTTTTAGAGATGCCCTTGTTTTTATAGCAAATTTGGTTTATTCTGTAAGTATGAAAGTTTTGGAAATCAATTCTATTGCAAAAGAAGAAGGATATATCTATTACAGGAACAAGTACAACGGAAACGCTGTCCTTGACATACTCTCCCAGAAAGTGACATTTCCAGTCAGATTTTCAGTGGAGGTCAGTCCCTTTGGCCAGAGGACAATCGAAATAGAATCCATACCAGCAAGTCTCAACTATCCAATCATGCCGGTAAAAAAATCCCTCAAGGAATTCATCGACGTTCTTTATAAGCAGGGCGCTTTGCCTCAGGTCTGATTATGGAATTCATCACCAAGACTGCCGAAGAAACCATTGAACTTGGAAAAAAAATCGGCTCCCTTCTAAAGGCTGGGGATATTATCGCCATGGACGGTACCCTTGCGGCTGGAAAAACCACGATCACCAAGGGAATAGCCCAATCTTTGGGAGTGGAAGACTGCATCACTAGTCCAACTTTCTGTCTCATAAGCGAATATGAGGGAAAAAAGATGCCCCTCTACCACATGGATGTCTACAGGCTTGACGGCGGGGAAGATTTTATCAACCTTGGAGTGGAAGACATGCTCTATGGTGACGGCGTGTGCATCGTGGAGTGGAGCGAAAAAGTAAAGTCGGAACTTCCAAAAAAGACAATCTGGATGACCATCACCCCAATGGACAACGGGGAAAGAATTATCAAAATCGAAAACTGGAAAAACGGGAGCATAGAACAATGAACGCCCTTGCCATAGATTGCGCAGTCTCAAAAATCGCCATAGCTGCAAAAAAAGATTCCAAATCCGTTAAAGTGGTCCTGGACATCGGTTCAAAGCAGTCGGAAAAACTGTTGCCGGCCATCGACTATGTTATGAAGGAAATGGAACTTTCGCCAAAGGATTTGGACTACAGTGTTTCCACGTTGGGACCTGGAACATTCACCGGTCTTAGATTGGGGTTAGGCACATTGAAGGCTTTGACACTCTGCAACTCCACTCCCCTATACGGAATTCTTTCCCTGGACGCTTACAGATGGCCTTACAGGGATGAAAAAAACATGGTCCTTAGTTTGATTGAAGCAAAGGAGGAGGAATATTTT
>JAZUEV010000245.1:0-5012 GCA_045640345.1 Treponema sp. | reverse complement strand
GTTTCCTGACCGAATACTGTTGTTGTAATAATTTCTTTAGCCATGATACTATTCTACCCTATTTTGCCCTAATTTTTCAACCACATTTTCGATGCAGCATTCAAAAAAATTAGGATCCTAAAAAATTCGCGGTTTCTTTAGAGGTGTCCCTGACTGTTTCGCATCAATTTTTTTGCAGCAAACAAAATGGCCAAGACAATCAAAGACAGAATCTCCAGAAACGGAAGCCAATCTCCAAATCTACTGTAAAATGTTTTTCTCGAATCCTGGGGAATTTCTATGGTCTGGAGCGAATAGTTTTCCTCAAAAAAATTCGTCTTTCCATAGACCCGTCCATTTTTGTCAATAAAACATGTGGCGCCGCTACCGGTTGACCTGACAGTTGGAACAGAATTTTCCACGGAACGAAAGACCGCCATGGACAAATGTTGCATCTGGCACGCAGGACTCTTGGACCATGAATCATTCGTAAGATTGAAAAAACATTGGGCACCGTTTTTTACAAAAGTCCTGCACAGTTCACCAAAACAGTCCTCAAAGCAAATGGGCGTAGAAAATTTCAGTCCCCTTTGATCGAAAACCTTGTATTCAGTTCCAGCCGTCCATAAATGCGTGTCCCCCATCAAAAGTTTTTTGTACAATCTTGGGAAAATTTTTTCATAAGGAAAACTTTCCTGCAAAGGGACAAGATGGATTTTATAATAGACATCCGGATTTGGTGGACGAATATTTCCAGACTCTTTATCAAAAACCAAGGCGGCGTTGAAATCATCCAGATATTTGTTCCCCAGGTCAACTGTCATTTGGTTTCCAAAAACGAAGCAGGAATCATGGGTCTCAAAAAAATCAAAAAGACTCTCTATAAGACCGACCCTTCTTTCGTCAGTCTTCTTTTCATAATGATACATCACGGGAGGCACCACGGCGGTTTCAGGCCAGACAACAAAATCCACATCCTGATTGCCGTCAAGGGCATCCTGAGTTAGTTTCATCAATGTGTTCACATCTTTTCTATATACATCCAGACCGTACTTATTGGAGTCCGTATTGTTTTGCACGCTAAGAATCTTGAATTCCTTTGTGCCATAAGATTTTCGATTTAATGAAACAATCCCAAAAAAAACGGTAAAAATCAGAATCGACAAAAAGGAAAGAACGGGAATTGTCTTCTGCTTGAAAAATTGGGTCAAGTCCCGCCTTGAAAACGATTCCAGCAAATCCACCATGATGGCGGAAGAAAAAACACAGACCAAGGAAAGCCACCAGACACCAGCGAAGGAAGAGGATTGCAGAAAAAGAGTGTTGTTCCATTGGGTATAACCAAGCACACCATAGGGAAACCCCAAAAATCCTTTCGTCTTTAGGTATTCATACACAAGCCACAGCAGTCCCATGAGATAATATCCATATTTTTTTGAGACGGCCGACAAAAAATACATGGCCTCAAAGACCATCGCCAAAATCACACCGATGGCAGGGATTCCAAGAAAAAAAGTATAAACATGGAAAACTGCGAACCAATAACACAAAAGTCCATAGCACAGGATTCCATAAAAAAATCCATAAAGCCAAGCAACCTTGCCGCTAGATCTTTTTAAAACAAAAAAAACAGGCACCATCTGGACAAATCCTAAAATTCCAAGACCCTGTTTAAAAATAAAATTTGGATGAGAAAATAAAAACATAAAAGAAGCCAACACCAAAAGAAAAATATCTCGAAGAAACAAAATTCTTTTTTTGTTATTCTTTTCGATATTCCGTTTCAATGTCTTTTCGTGAACTTTTCTCACAGACTACTCTTCTTTTACCTCAAGTTCCATCATTGCCTTTTTCAAGTCCTGACCAGCCTGAAAACTTGCAATATAATGAGGAGCAACAGATTTTATAGTTTCGCCGGTTTTTGGATTCCTAGCATTTTTTCGTCCCTTTCGCAAGACTGGCCTGAATGTTCCAAATCCCCTTAGCTCGATAGTCTCTCCCCTGCCCAAGGACTCCTTTATGGCATCCAGCAATTGTTGAGCGACATCCTGAATTACTTTTCTATCATATTGATTCTTTTTTGGATTTTTGTGAATAGATTCAACCAAATCAATTTTAGTAGTTTTTTTACTTTCCATACAAAACTCCATTATCCGAAGAACAGAACTCAGGATATCGTCAGTACAATTAGTTTGCTGATGCGTTGAAAGTCACGTTGAACAACTTGTACATGCGGCTCTTCTTGCGTGATGCAGCGTTGCGATGGATAATTCCCTTGCGTACTGCTGTATCAAACTCAGACTGCATTGCTACCAAAGCCTTCTTAGCTTCTTCCTGATCCTTTTTCTGACATGCAACAACGAACTTCTTTGCACTTGTACGGCATGCTGACTTTACAGACTTATTGCGCATGCGGCGAACTTCACTCTGTGCGTGTCTCTTCTGTGCAGATGATCTCTTTACTGCAACTTTCTTTTCTTCTGCCAAAGTAATACCCCCAAACTGGATAGCAGTTCATTCAATAGAATGAAAAAAAATAAAACAGGTGCTCAGAAAATATATCTCAACTTTCCGTCACCGTAAAAAGCAAATCTTATTTGTTGAAATCTTTTGGACGTCTTTCAGAGCGCTTGCACTTCTGACATTCAGCCAAGTTTCTGATTCTACCGTTTTCAACCATAGTCTTCATAACTACTTCACCGCCACAATCTGGGCAGAAAAATTTCTGGGTTGCAACTGTAGTACGAGAGTTTTTACTGGTTCCAGCCATGATATTCCTCCATTGCTAATATAGGTTCTATGATTCTACACCAAAACACTGTCCAATGTCAAGGGTATCTCAAAAAAATACTTTCTAGAGCAGCCTAGCGATTTCAAAAATTTGAAAATGCAAAGCAAAATTTATTCTCCCAACCGTGGATTTCTCCATTCATCCAATTGGGACTGTATCAGGTTCCTGCTTTCTTCCAGGAGCTGTTTTTCTTCTTCCTTTGACGCAGGAGAGTCGTAGACCTTCAAAACTTTTACCCTGTAGGCCCCTTTCTTTAGCTTTCTGAAGATATCATCCAGCCGAGAAAGTTTATATCCACCGTCCAAGGCGCACACTGCCACAGGAATTTTTGCATACTGGACAAGTCTCCTGAATCCAGCCGAATAAAACTGTCCCAGATTTCCATCCCTACTTCTTGTTCCTTCAGGGAATATTACAGGAATCTGCGCTTTTTCCATAACCCTGTTGGCAAATTTCTCAAGGGTCCTCATTGCAACGGCAGGACTACCCCTTCGTGGTATGAGACAATGTCCCTGACTCCTAAGCATCTTTCCGACCATCGGCACGCCGCCAAGTGTATCCTTTGCCACAAAACGAACCGGATGTTCAGCGAAATAAACCAAGTAGACTACGATATCAATAAGACTCTGGTGATTTGAAACAACCAAAAACTGCTCAGGCAAATCCTTTTTCGATTCCTTGTCCCCTAGAAACTGAAATCCCCTGTAACATTTGAGGACAGCAAAAAAAAGTCTGGCAGACCTGCTTGTGATATAGTTTGACCAAAAAAGCGCCCATTTTTTACTGATGGGATAGGATAAGGTCAACATCAAAGTCGGAAACGCCAAGACACATAAAAGCAAGACCAATGTCAAAATCGTTATCATAATGCATATATTATAAATCTCCTTGCCATAAAAGTCCATAGATTTTAACAAAAGTCAAAAATTAAGGAACAGGGGCATCACTAAAAAATACTTTTTAAAGATGTAGGAAACATTATATTCCTAACCGAGCTTAAAGTTGTCTCCAAAAATTGCAATTTCCAGAGACTCCAACAATTTTTGAAGGTGTCCATAATTTTTTCGACTTGCAAAATCTGATTTTATGGCTTATAATTTTAAAGAAAGAAAAGGGAACTTTGTACCAACTAACAGGAGACAGCTATGGGAAAGTTTGAAATCAAAAAAGCAAAAAGCGGAGTAATGTTCAATCTTATCGCAGGAAACGGTGAAATTATTGCCACATCTCAGGTTTACAAATCAAAGACCTCCGTCAAGAACGGCATTGCAAGTGTCATCAAAAATGCAGAAGCCCCAGTGGAAGACCAAACAAAAGAAGGATACACTGTTGAAAAGTGTCCAAAGTTTGAAATCTACAAGGACAAGAAGGGTGAATACAGATTCAGACTCAAGGCATCAAACGGACAGATCATTGCAACAGGCGAGTCATACAAGGAAGCTGCCGGAGTAAAAAACGGTATCGCATCTATCAAGAAAAACGCAAAGCCTGACACAAAGATTGTTGACGAAACAAAAGAGTAATTGAAACTGATTTTCCAGTGCAGGGGTGTCATATTGGGAACATGTTTTCCATGGATGCCCCTATAATTTTGGCCACATAATGTACCTGTATTTTTTTCCACCAAGCAGAATTTCCACAATCTCTTCATGGCCGTCATCAAACAAAAAGGAAATATCCAAAATAATTTCCACGGTCTCGTCTTTTTTATAGTCGATCGGTATTTCAAAAGAAATGTAGCATCCGTCCCTTTCAATCTGATTTTCTGACTTGAAGGTAAATTTTTTGTGGAATCTGAACTCTTCAATAGACTTTTCCGTTCTTTCTCGTTTTGAAAGCAAATTGGTGAGTTCCAGTTCGTTTATATCCATGTAGATTCTTTCCGGACCATCAAAAATTCCTTGCCCAGATCCAATAAAATCATAGCTCACCCCATTTTTTGTCAGGTCACTTTTTGTGATTCGCGCCTGTACAATTTCACTAGTTTTGCTTTTTATATCAAGGTTAAAACGATAGCTCCCACGGTAATGGGCAAAAAGGATAGGACATGAAGAATAGTCATAGGCAGGACGAATAGAGGATTCCACTCTGACTTTCCGATTTTCAAATTTGGTGCAGTAGTTTTCATAGGTGTCGTACATAATCGGCAGGAAGAAAAATCTATACACAAGATAGAGAATCAGCAAAACACCAAGGACAATGAATGAACCCCTACGCAAGCATCTGGTATCAATTTTTCTCA
>JAZUEV010000244.1:0-3329 GCA_045640345.1 Treponema sp. | reverse complement strand
CTTTAGGCAAGAGAGATTTTTGAAGGATTATTGATTTTTGGCATAAAACTCAGCAAAGGAAATCATTGCGGATAGGGAACCTCTAAGAATTGAAGTTTTAAGAAGCAATTTAAAACTCGGCAGACATCTATAAAAAAGAATTTTTGGAAATGCCCAATACTTTTTTATGGAAGACTGCAAAATTTGTGGTTTCTGGAGATGTCCCAGGCAGACCCCTTAAGCAATAGGAGTATAAAATCTTCTGTTATATAGAGCGATATGGCAAGATATTGTTGTGGTGTTGATGGCTATGGAATCGCTCTATCGGAATTTTCTAAAAAAAAATAATATAATTTGACAAAAAAAAAGGTGCAATTTTTTTTATTGTATGATAAACTGATATATGAGTTGAAATAAAAGGCCTTGACCATGTTTTGCCGAAGGTTTCTCGATTGTTAGGTTCAAACCATGGCAGACATCTTGGGATAGACTTCTAAGATGCCTAGGCTTTGCATAAATAATTTATAGGAGACGCTGATGCAAAAGGGAAAACTGAATCCAACCATAAAGAATTTGCTGATTACATTGGGATTGATTCTTATTTTCAACGCCATTTTCCTAATCACTTACAAAATCATTTTGAATCCAGATGTTGATTCGATGGAAGATTCAACTTTGACGGAACCTTCTGCCCCGGATTTCAAGGTTCTTTTTCTTGATTCATATTCTCCGACCCATACCTCCTATGGCGCTCAGGAAGAAGGATTGAAGCAGGGGCTTTATCCAAACAATATCAGCTATGATGTTATCTATATGGACACAAAGAACTACGGAAGTCAGGAACAGGTTGATGATTTTTATGAGTTCTTCAAAAAGCGTATGGATGATAGGAAGACCAAATATTCAGGTGTCATTACTGGTGACGATGCCGCTTTGGCTTTTGCTCTGAAATATCAGGATGAATTTTTCAAGGATATTCCATTGGTTTTCTACGGTATCAACAATCTGGAACTTGCCTACAGGGGAGCGGACAATCCTTTTATGACAGGTTTTTCAGAGGAGACATATCTTGATGCCACACTGGATTTGGCCGTCAGGTTGATTCCATACGCCAAAAGGGTTGTGGCCATATACGACGATACTGCCACAGGAAAAGGGGACAGCGCCACTTTCTACAATTATGCCCAAAGATATCCCAATCTTTATTTCACAGGCATAAACACATCTGAACTCAGCAGGTCGGAATTTGAATCAAAACTTGAGAACCTTACCAACGACACCATCCTTATTTATCTTACAGCCTTTGACGACAAGGATGGCAACAATTATACCATACCGCAAAGCGTAAAGACTATCGTCAGCCATACCCATATTCCTGTTTTCAGAAACTATACAGAAGGACAGGGACAGGGAATCCTTGGTGGAATCATGATGAACTTCCCTGAGCAGTGTAGGTTGGCTGGTGAGACCTTGAACGATGTCCTCCGTGGAAAGAGGGATGTGTCTCAGATTCCTTTGTACACAGAGACCAGCGGTATTGTCAAATACGATTATGAGCTTATGAAGAGATTCGGCTTGGACATAAACAAGCTTCCTGCCGAGACAATCTTCTATAACCAGCCCATAAACTATTTTGAGGCATCCAAAAAGCTTCTTCTTCCAGTGATTATGATTGTGGCGGGTCTGCTTTTGGTTATGGGTGGCCTTATCATCAATACGCACATATTGAAATCCGCCGATGACCAGCTGAAATTTGAAGCACAGCATGACAGTCTTACAGGTCTTTTCAACCACAGTGCGGCTGAGGAATATCTGGAAAGCGTACTCGACTCTGGAAAAACAGTTTCCATGGTGCGACTGGATATCGACAACTTCAAGTCCATGAACGAAACCTACGGACATGTGGTGGGAGATAGTTACCTGAAGCACGTGGGTAATCTTTTGACCCAGTGTGCCAAGGAGAATGGTTGTTTTGTAGCCAGATACAGCGGAGACGAATTTATTTTGTTTGACCCTGGAGAATCCTTGGATAGAAACAGCAGTTTCATTAAAAACCTCCACGACCTTTTCAAGATTCCTATGACTGTTGGCATGGAGCATCTTTCTTCCACAATCAGTATCGGTATTTCCAATTCGGACAGCGGTATGACTGTTGGAAAAATGTTCCTTCAATCCGATGTGGCAATGGAAACTGCAAAGGATAGGGGTAAGAATACTGCGTTGCTGTTCTCTCCGGAATTCGAGGAAAGGGCAAAGAATGTTAACCTGCTACGCCAAAAAGTTGTGGACGCTATCGAAAATGATGGATTCTACATGGTCTATCAGCCAAAGGTTGATACGGCGACAAAAGAAGTCGTTGGGTACGAAGCCCTCATCCGTATGAAGGACAGTACTGTGGGACCTGGAGAGTTTATTCCGGTAGCAGAACAGAGCGGTCTTATCAGCAGAATTGGACGACTTACAACGGAACTTACAATCAAGCAGCTGGCTGAATGGAAAAAGCAGGGAAAGAAACTTAAGAATGTTTCAATCAACTATTCCTCCAACCAGATTGCCGATACAGGATATGTTAACTTCCTTAAGGAGACGCTTTCAAAGTACGACATTTCTTCTGAATATATAAGTCTCGAGATAACCGAGGGACTTTTCATGGACAACACCTGGCAGGCAGGAAATCTGTTTGTTCAGTTCCAGACCATGGGACTCCAGATTTTGATGGACGATTTTGGAACCGGCTATTCATCTTTGAGCTACCTGACCTACATTCCAGTTGATATCCTGAAGTTGGACAAGTCTTTGGTCAACGCATATCTTGTGGATGGAAAAGACCTTTTCATCAAGGATGTGATTTCTCTGACCCACGACCTTGGAAAGAAGATGGTTATCGAAGGTGTTGAAGAAAAATGGCAGTACGAACGTTTGAAGGAGTTCGGGGCTGATGTTATTCAGGGATACTATTTCAGTAAACCTTTGAAACCAGAAGAGGCTGTGGATTTTGAAGTTTCGGCTGACAAATAAAAGATATGGGAGTCTCTAAGAATTGCAATTTTTAGAGACAACTTTGAAAATGCGATAGGCATCTATGAGTTTTTTTATAGGTGCCCATATCTCTGATTACAAAAATTGAAAATTTTTTACGAAAAAAAAATGAAGGTCGCTTGTGTAGGGCATCTCAAATGTTTTTTGAAGGTGACCTATGTTCCGGACGACCTTTTTTTGTATGTATCCTTGTCTATGGAAAAGACCCCATAGAATCCTTGGGAACTGTAATTTTTGGTTTCATCCAGGAAGTCATTCTTTTGGACACCTTTATTGGAATCTTCCAAAATTACAATTTTTTAATGTAACTT
>JAZUEV010000243.1:0-2963 GCA_045640345.1 Treponema sp. | reverse complement strand
ATTTCCAATTTCAAATAAATGTTTTTCCAAATTTATAATCGGTGCTTGCCCTGACAAAGAAAGTGTCGAAGAATCAACTCGTTATTTTCTTTCTAGGAATGGATTTACCGATAATCAGATAGCTCAAATGCTCCACCACACTAAACTTCCATATAGAAATTGGTAATCCCCCCCCTACTCCCTCAACGCAGTAATTGGCACAACAAAAACTCCGTCGGGGCGTTTGTAGGCGGCGGTGGTTAATCCACAAATCACGCACAACTGGGAAGGCAGTTTTTCTTTTGGTTCTTTTTCGATGTCGGATTTTATGGAGGGCAAATTTTTTGCAGCTTCGTCAATTTGGTTGGCCCCGTGCTTGATTTCAAACGCCGTCCAAGTTCCATCAGGCAATTCAACCACAGCATCAATTTCTTTGTTGTTGTAATCCTGATAATGATAAAGCTTTGCGTCAAAACTCTCTGCATAGATTTTCAAATCACGCTCCACCAAAGACTCAAACAAAAAACCGAGAGTCTGTAAATCATTCAAAAGGGATTCAGGAGTCGCATTCAACAGCGAGCATGCCAATGAAGGATCAGAAAGATGCCTTTTTTCAGACTGCTTTATGCGGACAGAAGAGCGGATGTTCGATGAAAAAGGTTTCTGGTTGTCGATTAAAAAAAGTCTTTCCAGAATGTCCAAATATTCTGCCACCGTTTCAACATCAATGTCTTCGTTGTCAATTTCCTTTATATCGTTTTTGAGGGTCTTGTTCGTAACCGTGGTGCTTTCGTTCCTAGCCAGAGACCTAAGCAAAAGTTCCATCTTGTGCAGATTTCTTTTCTTTCCATCCAGCCGTTGAATATCGTCATTAAGAATTGCCCTTAGATATTCTTTTGGAACAAGCATTGCCTGCTGAACCGTCATTCCCAAAGTTCCTGGCCATCCTCCACGGACAATAAATTCTATCAACTGATTAAGGCTAACTTCTCCAGTAATTTTTGGAATCAAATCACCTTCGCACAATTCTTTTAATGAAACATCGCCAGAGGAATTCTTGGATTCAAAAAGAGACATGGGTCTCATTCGCAAAGTTCCAATCCGACCTGCTCCGCTATGAAGTTGCCCCTTGTGATTTGGTGTGGCGGAACCTGTGAGTATGTAAAGTCCAGGACTTTTTTTCTGATCCACACTAAAACGGACTGCATCCCATAAAGGTGGAACTTCCTGCCATTCATCAATCAGCCTTGGATTTTCACCTTGCAAAATCAGTTCGGGAGACATTTGCGCTAGACTTCTGTTTTGAAAATTGCCTTCTGGATTGCCCAAAGAAATTTCACTTTTGGCATGGAAAGATGAGGTCATTGTTTTTCCAGTCCATTTAGGTCCTTCAATGCATACAGCACCAAAAGTTTTAAGATAAAACTCCACCTTTTCATCAATTATCCGTGGCAAATATTCACTGTCATTCATAATTAAATGATATCCCAACCCGATAGATTTGTCAATTCCAACCCGACAGATTTGCCAATTCCAACCCGATTGATTCGGTAATTTCAATCCGATTGATTCGACAGTTTCAATCCGATTGATTTTCAGACAAAAAAAAATCCCCCAAGACCCTAGCAAAAACAGGAATCCTGGGGGACTTTCGTTTATTCCAAAACTCATTTGAGATTCTGAATCAAGTTCAGAATGACATTTTTTGTTTCAGTATGCCATTTTTTGTTTCAGAACAACATTTTCACATTTGGATTAGTACATTCCGCCCATGTCTGGGTTTGGTGCTGCTACTGGTGCAGGTGGCTCAGGGATGTCTGTGATTGCGCATTCTGTTGTCAAAAGCATTCCTGCAACTGATGCTGCGTTCTGCAATGCTGAGCGTGTAACCTTTGCTGGGTCAATGATTCCGGCTTCCATCATGTTTACCCAAGTCTGTGTTGCTGCGTTGAATCCCATGCCGTCCTTTTCATTCTTTGCACGTTCTGCAATGACTGCTCCATCAAGTCCTGCGTTTTCTGAAATCTGGCGGATTGGTTCTTCCAAGGCACGCTTTACAATCTTGAATCCAACCTTTTCATCTCCAACAAGACCTGCTGCATTTTCATCAAGAACCTTTGAAGCCTGAATCAAAGCGATTCCACCACCGGAAACAATTCCCTCTTCCAAAGCTGCACGGGTTGCTGCCAATGTATCTTCAACACGGTCCTTTCTTTCCTTCATTTCTGTTTCAGTAATTGCACCAATGTTGATTACCGCAACACCACCAGACAACTTTGCAAGTCTTTCCTTAAGCTTTTCTTTGTCATATTCGGATGTAGACTTTTCAATCTGTGCCTTGATTTCAGCGATGCGACTCTGAATAGCACTCTTGTCACCTGCTCCGTCAACGATTGTGGTGTTGTCCTTGTCAATCTTTACAGACTTTGCGCGACCCAAATCTTCAATCTCTGTAGTCTCAAGCTTAAGTCCCAAATCCTCTGTAATGACCTTTCCGCCAGTAAGGATTGCGATGTCCTGGAGCATTTCCTTTCTTCTGTCGCCAAAACCCGGAGCCTTGACTGCACAACACTTGAGTGTTCCACGGATTGCGTTAACTACCAATGTTGCCAAAGCTTCACCGTCCATGTCCTCACAGATGATTACCAATGGATGACCAGACTGGGCAACCTTTTCAAGCAATGGGAGAATGTCCTTCATGGTTGAAATCTTTTTGTCGTAGATCAAAACGTAGGCGTCGCTGTAATCAACTTCCATGCGCTCACGGTCTGTCACAAAATATGAAGAAACATATCCACGGTCAAACTGCATACCTTCAACAGTCTTTACAGTTGTGTCCATGTTCTTTGATTCTTCAACAGTAATTACTCCGTCCTTTCCAACCTTTTCGATTGCTTCTGCCAAAATCTTACCGATTTCTGGGTCATTGTTTGCAGAAATTGTTGCTACGTGAGTGATATCATCATTTCCCTTGACTGCACGAG
>JAZUEV010000242.1:0-1664 GCA_045640345.1 Treponema sp. | reverse complement strand
GGTTGTCGCTTAAACCGTCGCCGTTTGGAGAAACAATTTCGTTGGCGATTGTGATATATTCATCAGGGATACGCTTGTCCACCACAATATTGCCCATAGTTGATTCACCTCTGTTACCTGCAGCGTCAACAGAATAAACAATCAATGAATATTTTCCATCAGGAACGATATTGCCGCTATCATCTTTTCCATCCCAAGAAAAATCGGTTGCGGAAATCATTTCTCCGTTTTTACCGTTCTGATCCATGCGACGGATAATTTTTCCAGAAGCATTTTTGAATTCCACATTCCAGTTTTCTTCGTAAGATGATTTTTCAATTTTCACATCCAAGCTCTGGCGAGGACTTTTTTCTTTTGGCAGACCATCAGGTGAGAAACTTGTGTTTGTAGAAGAGATTGCTATGATTGGAGCAACAGTGTCCTTCAAAAGATTGAGGACTTCAGATGTTGCAGTGGTACCGCTGTTGGCGACTGTTGAAATTTGTGCAAAATATTTTCCATCTGCCACAATATTTCCGTCGTTGGATTTTCCATTCCACTTGATTGTTCCAGGTACATCACCTTTTTCTTCTATTATATACACCACATTTTTGTTTTCATCGCTGATTGTGAATTTATATGTGGCAATTCCTGTGGTCGCTTTTGCAGTTGGATAGAAATTAAGTCCGCTGTCGGTAAATATATTGGATGCGCTGCTCAACAAAAGTTCAGTCTTGGATGTGTCCAAAACAAATTCCTCAGTTTTTGCAAGACACTGATTTCCTGCCAAGTCTTTTCCCGTAAGTTCGTAAATATAAGTTCCGTCCTCAGCAAAAGATCCATCATCGGCAGTTCCATTCCACTCGATTTTTTCAGGCACATTTTCGCCAAAGTTGAAAGTCCTAAGAGAAACTCCCTTGCCGTTCTTGATTTCACCAACCCAGGTTTCAGCAGAAGCAAAAGTCTGTTTACTATCGACCCACTTCTGGGTAATTGTCTCCTTGTTTACATTGTTGAAAACTTTTCGGTCAATGGCGACCGTGGCCTGTGGAACATTCGTGTCCAAAACAAAATCAGGGGACTGGCTTACAGGAGGCACATATCCATTTTTATATTTTGCTTCCAGGACGGCTTTATAAATTCCATCGGCCAAGACAGTTCCATCAAGTTTTTTACCGTCATAGGCATAGGAAGGAAGTCCCTCGATTCCACCAGTCTTTTCAAAACATTCTTGGTTGTTGGCATCAAGAATACTGAGTTTCCATTCCTTGAGATTGTTGACAGAAGTTGGGGCAACAGGAAGTGTAACATCAAAATCAATAAAATCTTTTACGCCGTCTCCGTTTGGTGAAAAATATTTTCCATCTTTCAAGGCGATTTTGATTTCAGGTTTGTCGGCAGAGAAGATAATGTTGTTCACCACAGCTTTTTCAGAAGTGTTACCTGCTTTGTCCGTGGCATAAATCTCGTAATAATAAACTCCATCGCTTACAAGCAGTCCCTCATCATCAGTTCCGTCCCAAATAATCGGGGTTGGAGATGTGTTTTCCCACTTATAATTTTTGACCTTTTTTCCATCAGAATTGTAGATGATGGCTCCAGACCAAAGAACTTCTTCAGACCCTTCCTGGTCGATATAGATGGTAGCCTTTTTTTCATCGCCGAAAGTTTTTTCCTCGTCGCTC
>JAZUEV010000241.1:0-4562 GCA_045640345.1 Treponema sp. | reverse complement strand
TATTTTGATAACAGCTGGAACAATTTTTATGGTAATCTAAGTTTTATAAATCAAAATCAGTTTTTCTATAAAAAATCTTCATAAAATAGTTGTTTATTTTTGTCATAAAGAAAATATGGAAAATTATCAAAATTTTTAATGCGATATCAAAAATATGTGGTATAATTATATTTGCGAGAGAATCATGGGATTTTGACATAAAACTATAAATATAAAATCCCGTACAAGTAGAGGAGTCTTTATGAATTTACGATTCAATGAGCACTTGAGGTTGAAAATTCTTATTCCAGTGATTCTGATTATGCTGGTGTCCAATGTTATTAGTTTTATATCTGTTTCTCGCAGTATGGAAAAAATTGCAAAAGACCAGATGGTGTCGGAACTTACCCAGGCAACAAATTCCATTGCCGATGTTGTTTCAACTGATATGCAGGTTGAGTTGGCGGCTTTAAGAACTTTGGCACATATCCCTCAAATTAGAGACCCAAATGTTTCTCTTTATGACAAGTCCCAGTTGGTTTATAAGTTTATGGGTGTCAACAATGGAACCTATATTGATATGTGTATTCTTGATATGGATGGAAATGCATATATCAGTGGAAGTACAAAAATTGCTAGTTTTGCTGAACGTGACTATTATAAATATCCAGCACAGGGAAAAGAATATATTGAACCACCTTTTGTAAATAAAGTCACCAACGCTATGGCAATCTTTTTTGGTTTGCCAGTTTATGATGATAGTGGAAAAATTATTAATGTAATTTTCACTGTTATTGATGGTTACAGAGTCTGTGATCTCATGGGTCGATATAATGTAGGAAAATCCAAGTCCGCTATTGTTGTTGATAGAAAAACCGGTAAAATCCAAGGTGCAGCCGACCGTTCATTGCTTGACAATAATATGATTATTTCTGATGTTGACCAAGCTCTTTCACAGGTTGTTCCAAATCTTTCAAAAGGTGAATCTGGTACATACACATATAGAAGTTATTCTGGCGATGTAAGTATTGTGGCGTATGAACCAATTGAAGGAACTGAATGGGGAATTGTTGCTCCTGCAAAGGTTATTGATTTTACAGGAAATACAATGGAGTTGGTCAGACGATTGCTTATCATCTATATTATTATAATGGTGGTTGCGGTTACGCTTTTGTTGATTTTGCTTGGACGAATTATGACTCCAATTAAGTCTATGGAATCTGCTATTGCTGAAATTTCTATGGGTGATGCTGATTTGACCAAGCGTATTGAATCAAATTCAAAAGATGAAATTGGACGAGTGGTTCACAACTTCAATTCGTTTACAGGTATGCTTCGTGAAATCATCTCCGATATTAAACGGTCCAAGAATCGCTTGTCTGAAAATGGCGACGGTCTTTCAACGATTACCAATGAGACCATACGAAATCTGGACACTATTTTGGGCGACATAAAGAATGTGGATGAACAGATTTTGAATCAGGCAAGAACAGTTTCAGAGACTGCCGATGCTGTTACCGAAATCACCACAAATATATCCGAAATGGAAAAGATGATTGATTTGCAGGCACAGGGAGTTTCAGAAGCATCTTCCGCTATTGAACAAATGGTTGGAAATATTTCATCTGTCAACACTTCCGCCGAGCGAATGTCCGATTCATTCCAGTCCCTTGCTGATAAAGCTCGTGAAGGTGAAAAAATTCAGAAGGATGTCAGTACAAAGATTGAAGAAATCGAAAGTCAGGCACAGCTTTTGGTCAATGCAAACAAAGTCATTAATGCAATCGCAGGTCAGACAAATCTTTTGGCAATGAACGCCGCAATTGAAGCAGCACATGCAGGTGAAGCAGGTAAGGGGTTTGCCGTTGTTGCTGATGAAATCCGAAATCTGTCCGAGACTTCTTCAAAACAGTCCAAGGCTATTGGTCAGCAGATTGGAAAAATTCGTGAATCCATCGAGACTTTGGTTTCTGCATCTCAGGAATCAAACCAAGTGTTTATGAATGTTGCCGTAAAGATTGGTGAAACTGAAAATGTTGTTCAGGAAATTAAAAATGCCATGAGGGAACAGCATGAAGGTTCGTCCCATGTTTTGGATGCTTTGAATGCAGTTACGACTAGCACAAATCAGGTTAAAAAATCTAGCGATGGTGTTTCAAGTGAAAACAAACGAATCACAGGAGAAATTGATAACCTGAAGAATGCAATGCAAGTTATCCGTGAGTGTGTGGAAGAAATGAACAGTGGAACAATCGCTGTTGATAGTAGTTCCAAAAAATTGTCGGACATTTCAGAAGAAATCCAGGGTGCAATCAAACGCATCGGATTCCAGATTGATATGTTCACTGTTTAATAAGTAGCGTTTACTGAATAAGTATTTTTCAGCAAATCTAAGTATTGTTTAATAAAAAAGGCGTAGCCAAAGTAGGTTTAGACTTGCTTTATGCTACGCTTTTTTTGCTTGGGTAAATTTTTAATCGTAAGTTTTGGACTTTTCTTATGTGTTTCGTTCCAAAAATTCCCAGACTTTTGACCAATAGACTTCGTTATCAACCACGACTGATTTTCCGTGGTCGGCTTTTGGCATAATGAACCAATCTTTTTTACAAGGAATCGCTACGTAATTCAATTTTGCCATAGCTGTTGGGACAAAAGTGTCAGCACCACCGTGGATTATCAGTACAGGTGTTTTTGATTTTGTCAAAGCTTTTATAGTGGATGTTGACTTGAATCCAAAACCAAACCTTATTTTGCTGTACAAACTTCCAAGTGGAAGAATCGGAAAAGTTTTTTTACCCTGTTTTTTTAGGAGATATGCAAATTCATCCCAGACACTTGTGTATCCGCAGTCAGCGACAATGGCTTTTACATTGCTTGGTAGATTTTCGCCGCTTGCCATCATAACTGTAGATGCACCCATGCTTTCTCCATGCAAAACAATTTCAGCATCCTTGTCGATTTCCAAAATTTTTTCGCACCATTTTACAACATCTTTTTTTTCAAGAGCACCAAAGGTAACCGCTTTTCCTTCACTTAATCCAGACCCACGACTTTCGACCAAAAGAACATTGTATCCTTTTTGAAAAAAATCTACGCCGTAAATTGCAGAATGTCTGGCAGTTCCTCTGTATCCATGGATTAAGACAGCGAATTTGTGGCTTGCACTGGATGGATATAAAAGTCCGTGAAGTTTAAGTCCATCAAAACTTGTGATGTATAAATCTTCATGGGTGCTCATTCCAACCCAGTGTTCCGCATTGCGCTTGAGAGCATCTTTTTTTCTGTAAATTTCTCTGGTCTCTTCATCTGCGTCCAATGGTAGTTTGTCTTGATGCTCTGATTTTTTCCAGCCAGAACTTTCAGGAACAAAGATGGAATTCAATATTACGTTGGTCACGATTGAGACTATAATAAAAGTCAGAAGAATTGCTCCGACCACAGAAATCAATATGATGGTTGAAAGGTTCATTTTTCTTCAGCCTTTTTTGGACGGCGACCAGGCTTTTTTACAACTTTTTCAATATCAGTTTTTGCAAGGTCAATCTTTTCTTCAACCTTTGCTGGAGAGGAAATCTTTTTTTCCAAAGGTTTTGACATTGGTTTTGGTGCAGACTTCTTGTTTGAATCGTCCGACACAATACTGATATCATAATGTGTGAATGGAATGACCACGCCACGCTGTTTAAAGACTTTTGCCGCTGTTGTATAGACTGCATTTTTTGTTGCCACCAAATCAGTTTTCTTGAACCAAACAGCCAATCTCAAATCAACTGCATCGTTAAATCCATCGTAAAATGCTGCTGGAGCTGGATCTGCCAAAACAATTCCCTTTTCAATACAAATGTCCGCAATTTCCTTTGCTGCTTCCAATGCTACATCCATATCAGAATCATAGCTTATTGGCAATGGGAAAACATAGCGTCTGTTATCTTCCTTTGTGTAGTTTGTAAGATTGCTGTTGACCATTGATGTGTTAGGGATTCGCACCACCTGGTTATCCAAAGTATGGATTGTGACGCTTGAAAGTCCAACAACTGTTACAGTTCCGCTTACACCACAGACTTCAATAAAATCACCAGGCTTACAGAAATGTTCGAGCTTAACAAATCCACCACTGATAATATTACTGAAAGCAGTCTGGGCCGCAAAACCGATTGCAACTCCAGCAACTCCAGCAGCACCCAGGATACCGGTCAAATCAATTCCCAAAAGATTAAGGACATACATGGTAACCAAAATATAGAAGGCGTAACGGATAGTTTCTGTTAAAACCTTTACTGTGCTCTGCTCTAATTTTTTTGAAGCGGCCTTTTTAACAAATTTTGTCAGAAGCTTGTAGACTCCCCACAATGCAAGAACCGCAATAATAGCTGTAATGACTTTGACCATATTTCCCCAGGTCAAATAATTCTGAATTTCATCCAAATGGAAAATACTTTTTGTTTGGTTGACCACTTCAGAAACAACCTCTTTTGTTGCTTCACCAACATTTTCAGGAACACTGCTTGAAACAATTACTGCTTCATCAATCACGTCTTCTACAAGTTCTTCGCCCATTTTTTTTCTCCAAAATTTAGTCTTGG
>JAZUEV010000240.1:0-7816 GCA_045640345.1 Treponema sp. | reverse complement strand
CTGCGGTCGAAATGACGGATTTTTTTTTATAAAGGCATCAATTAATATTTCCACGAGTTTCAGTGTTTTTTTGTGAAACAAAAAATTGACACCCATTGGTGGCAAAACTGAAACTCGATAGCAAGACTTCGCAGAAGGCTTTCTTAGATTTCTCCACTGCGGTCGAAATGACGGACTCGCCAACAACAAGTGTCTGTAGAATTTTTAATCGGATGTACGCTATTGTTAACCATATCCCAACAAGTGTCGTGAAATTTTTTATCGGATATAAGGCTATGACTTTGGACTTAAATTTGTGGTCGTTACGCAGGATTGTAGGGGCGCGGAGCGTTCCGTAGTGAAGCGTAGGAATGGAACCCCGGAAAGCCTGATATACAAGGGTGCGCCTAATGGAAAAAAATGGTACGCAAAAATATGTTGGAGTTCGTCCCAAAAAAATGCTATGGGAAATTTCTGAAAATTATAAATTCAATCGCTCTTAAAAAAAATTCCCCTCGGTTTATGCACAAAAATTGCAAAAAAAATCCAAAGGGAAAATAAATTTCAGGACATATCCAAAATTGTAAATTTGAGAAGCTCACTTTAATTTGGGAGACCCGACATATTTTCTGCATGACCAAGAAATATAATTTCACCTGCATCCACAAGGCTTTGGACAACAGACATTATTTTTTGCTGAGATTTTTCCACATCTATAATGCGAACGGGACCTAAAAATTCTATATCCTCACGAAGTATTTCTGAAGCCCTATCAGACATATTTCTGTAGATTTTATCAGCAACTTCCTGATCAATATTTTTCATGGCTTTTGCTAAAACATTGGCATCACATTCACGAAGGATTTTTTGAATCGAACCATCATCAAACATAACCAGGTCGTTCATGGAAAGAGTACAGTCGTCCAAGAAAAATCCCATGAGAGAATTTTCGTTTTTAATTTCATCCACTAGAATCTTTTTTTCATCAAGGGGCAAAAGAATGGATGTCCTTGGAAGATTTCCCAACACGGATTTTAGATTGCATTTCTGCTTTTCCAAAATGTCCAGCACATTATCCCAGGTGTTTTTGTCGGATTCTTTTTTTACCAAAGTCTTTAGTTTTTCGGCAGTCTCTGAATTGAACATGGAATAAACATCGTCAACAGATTTTGAATCCATACACTTGAGAGCAGATGCCATGGAGCTAAGAAAATCTTTTTTCACATAATCGTGCATGAGATTTGAAATCCCCTTGGTAAAATTAAGATAGTCCGCCTGGAAATTCTGTATGAACTCCATTTTTTCTTCAATCGATTTTTTTATTTCCTCGGCTCGATGAAGAAAACCTTTTTTTTGAATTTCAACAACCGTCTCATTTTTTTTTGCGAAAGACTTTTGCTCTTCATCAAGGATTTCATTTATCTCATAAATTTGTTTAAGAGTGTATTCCATTTTTATCCATCCTAAATTCTGATTTCATTTTTAAAATAAAAGGGAGTCTCTAAAAATTGTGATTTTTAGAAATGTCCAAATGCTCTTAATTAAAAATGACATCTCTTGATTCATGCATCCCTAAGACCAAACTTCCATGAATTCAGTTTTCAATTCCTTGTAGAAATCTCCCGTCATCGCTAAAAGTTTCGTTGCCAAAACTCTAGGATTATCACCGGCTTGAATCATAAGAGACCCGTTTGCCGCAATCATCATGGCAAGTTTCAGGTCCCCTTCCGCTGAACAAGTCGCAATTCTATATCGAGAAAATTCTGCAATGGTAGATTCGTCATGTCCATCACATATAAGACTAAAACAAACTTTTAATAAATCGGTGACCTGTTCCTCACCTAAATCGATATCGTCCAAGTCATCTTCAAGAGCAAGGATTCCTTCCCTGCGAGCTTTTTCGGCAAAAGTAATAACAGTTTTAATCACTGACTTGATCAAATCTTTTTTCTCGCCAGTCATTTTTGGAATATCATAAAAAAACATAATTTTTCTCCTTAAAAAAAATTTATGATTATAACGGTTCGTGGAAAAACCGAATTAAATTTTGATTCATTGAACTAATCGACAAAATCATTTTCGCCACTAGCAATGACAATCTCTCCACAGTCTTCCAGTCTACAGATTACACTTATGATTTTATTCATATATTCATCAGATTCATTTCTGGAAAAATCTTTCATGTATTCAATCTTTTCTTTCAAAGCGTTAGCTATGTTGCGTGAACAATTTCTATAAAATTTGTCTCTAACATTTTCACTTGCTCCAGTCAACGCTTTTACGATCATATCAAAATCTACTTCACGAAGAACTTTTTGCATATCCCTGTCCGAAAGTCGAAGAATATCTTCTGATTCAAAATAGGATGCCTTAATCAAATTATAAACCATCGGATTTTCGTCTTGGATTTTTGAAAGCACATCTTCCCGTTCGTCCAATTTAAATTTACGAAGTCCAGGTAGAATTTTATAACCTAGGTCATCCAGCAAATCCTCATTATTCCAGCGAAGATATTTTTCAACAAAACCAACATCCACGGAAGAGTTTTGATTATTCACCATTGTCCTGATTTTTTCTGCCATGTCAGGATTAAACATTTTATAGACTTCTTCAGCGGAATCCACATCCATACATTTGATTGCAGAAATCAATGGTAGCAAAAACCCATCGTTGGAATATTTTTTCATTTGTTCAGAAAGGGCATCGGAAAAACCAATATAAGCATCTTGAAAATCCTGAATGCTTTTTAATTTTTTTTCCAACTCCTTTTTCATTGCCTCGGTCTTTTTCAAAAAACCAGATTCAATTTTTTTGTTATCCAAATTCTCTTCCACCATAAACCTCTATTTTGCAAAAGCCAAATAACTTCATGCATAATACAGGGCATCTCTAATAGTACTTTTTTAGATGTGGAATATTTTATATTCCTAACCGAGTTTTAAGCCTTGAAATTACAAGTCTTTTAACATCACATTTTTAAAGTTACCTCTAAAAATTACAATTCTTAGATATCTTCTATATTATATCACAATAAAACCAAATCGACAAATTATTTTTTTGATTATAATGGGCATCTCTAATTTATTTGGTCGGTTGCAGAGGAATGTCCGATTGATTATGGCGACAAAACTTGTTCGGGGATTGGTTGTTGATAAAAAAATGTCCGATTGATTATGGCTACGAAACTTGTTGGGAAGATTGGTTGGTGATAAAAAAATGTCCGATTGATTATAGCGACGAAACACATTTTGGGATTGGTTGGTGATAAAAAAATGTCCGATTAGTCATAGCTACGAAACTTGTTTGGGATTGGTTGGTGATAAAAAAAAATGACCGATTGATTATAGCTACGAAACACATTTTGGGATTGGTTGGTGATAAAAAAATGTCCGATTGATTATGGCGACGAAACTTGTTTGGGGATTGGTTGGTGGTAAAAAAAATGACCGATTGATTATTGCTACGAAACACATTTTGGGATTGGTTGGTGATAAAAAAATGACCGATTGATTATAGCGACAAAACACATTTTGGGATTGGTTGGTGATAAAAAAAATGACCGATTGATTATTGCTACGAAACTTGTTTGGGGTTTGGTTGGTGATAGCGATGAGACCGATTGACCACAACAACAAAACACATTTGGCGATTGGCTGGTGATAGCGTGAGTCCGATTGATTATAACAACAAAACTTATTTGGGGATTGGTTGGTAATAGCGATGAGACCGATTGACCATAACAACAAAACACATTATAAGATTGGCTGGTGATAGCGTCAGTCCGATTAATCATAGCGACAAAACTCATAGGGGGCGATTTAAACTAACGACTGGTAGTTAATTTTGGCCACCTACCAGTGTCTTAAAATAATCAATCGGATATACGCTATTATTTACAGTCCCCATACGAGTGTCTTGAAATAATCAATCGGTCATGCCCTATTATTAACAGTCCACCACAAGTGTCTTGAAATAATCAATCGGGATATACGCTATTATCAACAGTCCCCAAACAAGTGTCACAAAAATAATTAATCGTTCGCACGCTATTATTTATAGTCCATAAATCATCAAGCAAATTTTTTTCGCAATAAATGTATGATGCTTTCATAAAAAAAAATAAAACCCCGACTTGAAAAACAAATCGGGGACTGGGATTCAAAAAAAAACTTTTATGCGGCTTGGGTGCCAAGTTTCTTTTTTCGAGCTGAAAGAATTACACTCTGGAGAAGGATGAAGAAACAAAGCATCAAACCAGTTGTAATTTTTTGCCACCATGGATCAGCCAATCCAGAAGCAATTACAATTGTGTTGATCGTCTTAAGGGACATAACACCAAACAAGGTTCCTATCACACTACCAACGCCACCTGTGAGCAATGTTCCACCGATAATTGATGACGCAATTGCTTCCATTTCAGCTCCATCTGCATTGGATGCGTTACCAGCTCCCGTGTGAAGAAGATAAACAAATCCAGCAATTCCAGCCAAAAGTCCACAGATAACATAAGCCATGAATCTTGTTCTCTTTACATTGATTCCAAGCATCAAAGCGCTTTCAGAATTTCCACCGATGGCATAGAAGTTACGACCAGTTCGTGTCCACTTCAAGACAGCCCACAAAACAACCACCGTCAAAATTGCAACCACGGCACCGATTTCCAAATATGAACCAATGAAAGTTCCATTTCTTGTGTAATAGCCGACCCCAGGAATCTTCAATTCAAAATCCTTCATGGCCAAGAAAAGTTCATTGCTCTTAACTGTTACAGGATTTACGCTAACAATTGTCGTCATACCTTTTGCAAAAAACATTCCTGCCAATGTAACAATAAATGGCTGTATCTTCAGGTATGCAACAAAAAATCCCTGGACAACACCAAATGCAAGACCAATTCCCAAAGCCATCAAAAGTGAAACAAAAACATTTCCGCCCTTGTTCTCAAGATAGACAACACAGGTCATGGTAATCAAAGCGACACATCCACCAACGGAAATATCAATTCCACCTGAAATCATTACGATGGTCAAACCACAGGCAATGATTATCAAATAGGCGTTGTTGTTAAAGATGTTGAAGAACTGCTGAGGATTCAAAAATCCACCGCCCCACACAATCATTCCAATAAGATACATCGCCACGAAAGTACAGATGGTGATTGTCAAAAGCAATGTTGTATTGGACACAGGTTTTCTAAGATTTTTATCCGTCAAACTTTTAAAACAGTTTTTGATGCTCATAATTATTTAGCCTCCACTTTTGCAGTTTTAGCTGCGACTTTTTTGAAAATCTGTTTGAACCAATCCTTGACAACTGGAGAACCAACAACCACAATCAAAATAATAACCACAGCCTTGTATGCCTTGATATCTGTTGAAGAAACTTTCATTGCATACAAAGTCGTTGTCAAAGCCTGGATGATATAAGCTCCAAGAATTGATCCTGAAAGTTTAAACTTACCACCGCTCAAAGCATTTCCACCAATAGCCACAGCCAAGATTGCATCCATTTCAATATCAAGAAGAATCTTTTCGTGATTGATAAGACCGATGCGACAAACATTCATTGATCCAGCCAAGGCAACACAGACACCAAGGATTACAAAAACCAGAAGTTTCATAAACATTGGATTGATACCATTCTGTTTTGCAGCTTTCTCATTGATACCGACAGACTGGATAAAAAGAGAAAGGGTTGTCTTGTTCAGCAAAAGATTTACAAGGATGATAAAAATAATGACAATCAAAATTGGACTTGGGATTGGAACTTTTGGAATAAATCCACCAAGATATCCAAGGAGATTGCTTTCAACATTTGGAGTCGCTCCACCGTTAATCCAGTATGCGATTGGACGACCGGCCGTATACAAAATCAACGAGGCAATCATTGGCTGAATGTTGAACTTTGCAATCAATACACCGTTGAACAAACAGAAAACAACAGCCACCATGCAGGCAACCAAAAGTCCCAAAATGATTACAGGAATTGTGATTGTATTTGTTCGAAGGATTTTTACAAACACACTACCCGCAATAGCCGCACATGCTCCAATAGAAATATCCTGTCCCTTTGTGGCTGATGTAACCAAAGTCATACCGATGGCAAGAATCACAAGTTCGGAAGCTCCGTTCAGAATACTTATCAAGTTGCCGGTAAGAACCATGTTTCCAAGATTGTTTCTTTTGATTCCAATGGAGAAAAAACTTGGATCCCTGATGAGGTTGAAAACAACAAGAATAAGCAAAGCAACAATAGGAATAATTAGTTGCGATGATGTCAATTTCTTTAGTCTTTGTGAAAAACTGATTTTCTCTTTCATTCTAAGAATTTCCTCCTGCAATTGTTTTCATAATGTTGTCCTGGCTCAATTCATCATCACGCAATTCACCAACGATGTTTCTGTCTTTCATAACAATAAGTCGTGAACAGACATTCAACATTTCCTGAATCTCCGAAGAAATAAATGTTACGCCGACACCATCTTTCTGAAGCTTGAGAACAAGTTTCTGGATTTCTGTTTTTGTTCCAACATCAATACCTCTGGTCGGTTCATCAAGAATCAAATATTTTGGATGAGTCAAAAGCCATCTTGCAAGAATAACCTTCTGCTGATTTCCACCTGACAAAGCTTTGATTGGAGTTTCCTGGGATGCGGTCTTTACCTGAAGAAGCTTGATATATTCATCCGCAATTCTTTCCGCTTCAGCTTTTTTGAATGGATGGAAAAATCCTTTAAGAACCTGCTGGGCAAGAATCAAGTTGTCACGAACAGAGAGGGCCTGAATAATTCCGTCACCCTTTCTGTCTTCAGGAAGATAGGCGATTCCATTTTTCATTGCTTCCCTTGGTTTTGTAATTTTGACATCTTCGCCACACATTTTAACAGTTCCACCTGTAACTCTGTCGGCAGCAAAAATAGCACGGACACTTTCACTACGACCTGAACCCAAAAGTCCAGTGAATCCGTTTACCTCACCTTTTCGAATCTTGAAATCAAATGGCTTTACACCTTCAGCACTTGAAAGACCTGACGCTTCATAAACAGTTTCAGCATTTTCTGAGAAAGTCCCCTTCTCGTCCTTCAATTTTGAAATATCGTCCAAAGCCTTTCCCAACATGGCAGAAACAAGTTCCACCTGAGGCATGTCCTTTATTTCATATTCTCCCACCAGCTCTCCGTTTCTCAAAACAGTTATCCTGTCACAAATCTCGTAGACCTGATCCAAAAAGTGGGTGATAAAAATAATTCCAACTCCACGGGATTTTAGGTCGCGCATCAATGTGAACAAAAGTCCAACCTCTCGCTCATCAAGAGATGAAGTTGGTTCATCAAGGATAAGAACTTTACAATCCATATCGACAGCACGAGCAATAGCAACCATCTGCTGTACAGCCAAAGAACAAGTTCCAAGTTGTTGAGCCGCTCTTGCGGGAATGTTCAATTTTTTTAAAATTTCGTCAGCCTTTTTTTCTTGGGCACGCCAATTTATAAAATGATATTTACCGCGTCCAATGAACATGTTTTCAGCCACAGTCAGATTTGGACAAAGTGTGATTTCCTGATAAACAGTACTTATTCCAAGATTCTGAGCATCCTGTGGTGAACGAATCGATACAGGATTTTCATGGCCATCAATTTTTATTTCGCCGGAATCCTTTTCATAAACTCCAGTCAAACATTTTACGAGAGTTGATTTTCCAGCTCCGTTTTCACCCATCAAAGCGTGGATTTCACCCTTACAAAGTGTAAAGTCTACATTATGCAGCGCTCTAACTCCAGGAAACTCTTTAGAGATTCCACGCATCGTTAAAACAACATTTTCATTCATGGTAAACT
>JAZUEV010000239.1:0-2135 GCA_045640345.1 Treponema sp. | reverse complement strand
GGCCTCCGACTTCTTCAGTTACCCAGCTTGACCTTCACTGCACTGAACATCTTTCACCATTGCCTCCATTTACTTTGGTGGCTGAACCAGGCAACGGTCAGGTTACTTTGACATGGAGCTATTCAGTGGACGACGATGCCGGTGGATACTATGTCTATTATGGGGAGCGTCCTGGCGAATACCTGGGTCGTGAAGCATATCAGGGAGATTCCCCGATCAATGTGGGAAATGTGGCGAAAGTGACCCTCAAGGGACTTAAGAACGGAAAGATTTATTATTTTGCCGTGGCCACATATTCAAAATTGGATGACAGAATCATAGGAGTCTTCTCCAAGGAAGTATACGCTCGACCATTGAGACAGTAGTGGTCAAAAAGGGCATCGATTATAGGAAGGTTTTAGATGAGCGACAATAATTCAACAAACAATCTGACACTGGAGAGAGCCAAGTCCGCTGTTCTTTCAAGAGACTACAGCCTGGCCACCAGACTTTACAGAACCCTTCTGCTTTCTGACCCAGAGAATCAGGATTTGCTGTTTGCCTTGGGAGACTTGTACCAGAAATCTGGAAACGACGCAAAAGCCATCCCCCTTTATCAGCAGTTGATAGAAAAAAATCCAAAGGACGTGGTTTCCATGAACTTCCTTGGTTCCATCTATCGACGAATCAAGCAGTGGAACGATTCCATCGATATTCTGGAGAAGGCTGTTATTGTCGATGAAAACAACACCCAGACTTTCTACAACCTTGGATTCACATACAAACTCATGGGACGCAACCAGGATGCCATTCAATGTTTCAACAGGGTTGTGGAAGAAAATCCAAATGACGTTCTTGCCTACAACCACATCGGTTCCATCTATGCCTCAGAAAAAGAATATGAAAAATCCGTCTCCGCATATCAGCGTGGACTAAAAATCGACCCCAACCATCCAATCCTTCATCTTAACCTTGCCCACAGCTATGAAAAATTGGGCAACACTGATTTTGCTGTAAAGGAATATGAGCTGGCTCTTCGTTCAAAACCGGGCTGGCTTGATGCCATTGATGGTTATGCGGATCTGCTTTTGAAAAAGAAAGACACGAAGGCAGTTTCCGAGATGCTTACACAGGCTATCCGTCTTAATCCCCAAGTGGCTTCCGTCCATGCAAAAATGGGACAGGTCTGGGGACTTCTTGGCAACTATATCGGAGCGGAATCGGAATACAACTCCGCCCTGAAGATTGAACCCAAAAACTACAAGACCCTTGCCTCCTTGTCCGAAATCTATTTCAAGAACGGAAAAACCGTTGACGCAATTCGCACAATGAAAAAGGGTGACGAACTTTGTGGCGATTCCGACATGGACTTCATGGCCCGCTACGCTGATTTGATGATGAGCGCCGAAAAATACAATGCAGCCGGTCACAAAATCAAGATGATGTGGGAGGCCGATTCCGAAGACCTTCAGACCCTCAATCTTTTGGCTCAGTATTATATCTGCAAAGGCGAGGATGCGAAAGCCGAAGGATGTATCCAAAAAATCAAGATGCTGGATCCGACCTATTATGAATATATGGTGGACACTGCCAGAAGATTCAACCAGGTTGGACGATTTGCAAAATCAGAGCAGAATCTTAGAAAATATCTCCAGATGAATCCTGATAGCGAAAAAGCCATGGTTGTTCTTGCGGAGAATCTTGAAAAGCAGGGACGACTTGAAGAGGCTATCGATGAGTTCCAGAAACTTTCCGCCATGGACTTAGACAATGTTTTCTATAGGAATTCCTTGGAAAGATTGGCGTTGGCTTTGGAAAACAGTCAGATAGAAGATTTTGACTACGGCAACACGGAAGAAGACTACGGTCAATTCCAGGAAGACGATTTGGAATCACAGCTCAGGAATTCCAGCGACGATGACTACGAAGACACATCCATGGTTCCAAAAATCGATTTCAATAATCTGGACGAACAGAGAATGTCCCACGAGGAAATGGTCAGCCATAGGAATCGGGGCTACAGTTTTGAAGGACTTGCCACTGAAGATAGAAACATGGGTTCACCTTTTACCCCTCACCTTGATGAAGAAATCATGGCAAGCCACAGCGTGGAAGATTTTGAGGATCTGGTCCCTGAACCTGAACGACTTCCTCCA
>JAZUEV010000238.1:0-3495 GCA_045640345.1 Treponema sp. | reverse complement strand
TTCATTCATTCATGTCGATGGGATTCATTGACGTTCCCCTGGAATTGAATTTGAAAAAGACTTGCAATTATGCATTAAGGCTTATAAAATAGTGGTATGGGCGAGACATATTTATTTTTTGATATTGAAAGTGCCAACAGTTTTGGCGGCGAAGGTCATATATGTTCATTCGGTTATGTGATTTGTGACTCAAATTTTAATATCCTGGAGATGGAAGATATTGTGATGAATCCCCGATCTGAATTTGACCCGGGACTTTTTTCTGAAAACTCCAGATGTCATTTGGCCTATACGCAGGAGGAATTTCTAAGCCAACCTGATTTTGCCTTCTACTACGAAAGGATAAAAAATCTTTTGACCGCTCCCGGACGACTGAATGTTGGTTTCGCCGTGGAAAATGATGTGGGATTTATCGTTTGTGCCTGCCATCATTTTGGTTTGCCCCAGATAAATTTTCATGCCTACGATATTCATTATATTGCCGATAATCTAAACAACGACAGGAAGGGGTTGAGCGCCTGGTTGGAACATTACGGTATCAGTATGGAGGGGTTGACGGCCCACAAAAGTTCCGACGATGCCAAAATGACCATGCTCCTTGCCCAAAAGTTGTGTCAGCAGACAAAGATGCGACCCAAACTGTTTTTCGCACGGAATTTTTTGTCCATCAAGACATCTGAGGACGATATACTTAGAAGAAAAAAGCGTGCCTACAGAAAATTGGTTGAGGAGCGTCTGGAGGCTTTCTACAACAGTCCCAATCCTGCCAAGGAAAATCCTTTGCTCCGTGGAAAATTCAAGCTGGCTTTTTCTCAGCACAGGGATTATATGCAGGTCCTGGAGATTTGCGAACTTGTTTTTTCCAACGGCGGAAAATTGGTTAAAAAAATCCAGCCTGGAGTGACTTTGGTTGTGGAGGATGATAAGAAACGGGCAAATTTTTCTGACCATCCACAAAGAGGGGTGGCTCGATATTGGTCCATGACAGACCTTTTCAACAAGCTGAAGATGAAGATGCCTGAGTTCAAGGAAATGGATCTGGACAATTTTGACGGAGGATATTTCAACGATGAAGAAAAAACTCTCCGTGCAAAATGGATGGTGGAGGATTGATTTTTAGAGATGACCTGTCATTTTTGGATGACATTCATTAAGGGTGGAAGGGAAGGATGATAAGCTATGGACAAAGTTAGACCAAAAGTAGCCAAGGCTTTCAATGTTTTTGACAAAATTTTGGCACGTTCCACACAGAAACTTGATGGGGCGGATATTGATTTGCAACGTTCGGACAGTCTTTTGCAGAAAAAAATCGATGAAAGGGAAAAAGACTGTCAAAGGTCCATCGTGGCAAGCTACAGTCGTTTCCAGAATCCATTTAGGGTCTTGGGTAAAAATTCAAGGGAAGCCCAGTCCATTGAAGAGGACAAGCAGAATCTTTTGAAGGCCTACAAACTTTTCAAGGTCATAAAGGAAGCGAACCAAAAGATTGGAGATGGGGAGACTTTCCTTAATGTGGTGGACCTAAAAAGTCCTTTGACCCAGAAACTCCGATACACCAGCGGCGATGATTTTATATATCTACAGTGCTGGTTGATTTATGAAAACGGTATCAGGGATTATGTCCCAAGCCTTGTGGAAGTGGAAGACCGTCTGGAGACTGGGTACAAGCTGGAGTTTGTTCCTTTCAGGAGATATGAATTTTCTTGGAACGAAAAAGAAGTCATAGCCGCCATCGAGGATGCATTCCAGGTTCACGCCTAAAGATTTGGATATCCCTGGAAAATATGGGCATCTGTAAAAATACTTTTTATAAGATGTACGGAATATTTCATATTCCTAACCGAACTTAAGGCCTTGGAGTTGCAAGGCTTTAAACATGGCATTTTCAAAGTTGTTTCTAAAAAAAGCAAATTTTGGAGACTCCAAGCTGGATAAAAAATTTACAAGTTTAGAATTTTGTGATAAACTATAGAATAGGAAAGAGTTTTTAGGGGCCTTTGGAAATTTGTTTTTGAAGATGTCCCTTTCCTTTTAAGGTTGGTATTTTATGGAACAGAAAAGCCTTGAGACTTTGTACGAAGAGATGGAAATCTATCGCGATTCATACGATGAATTAAAATTGATTGAAACACAGGCTAGAATTTTGGATGCCATTGGAGTGACCAGCAGCACCATGCTTAGCCTTGAGTTCTGTGATTTTATCTATAGTTCTGAAGCTGCCGCAAAGGAGTTGAAGGCTTTGATGGCCAGTGAATTCCAGCGTGGCTATAAAAAAGGACTTGAAGAAAAATAGGACAATCGAAACATCTTATAGAAAAACCCCTTGCTGACTTTCGCCGGTAAGGGGTCTTTTATTCGTGGGGCGTTCATTGAGTTGGATTCCAAAACAGTCGCCCTTGTAGATTAGGAAAACTCTAAAATTTGCAATTTTTAGAGATGTCCATTGCTATTTCAAGTCGATCCAGTCGATGATGAATGGAACATCCAGGTTTGAAGAAATCTTCTTTCCTTCGATGTAGAGGTCGATCATGTTACACTTTTTCAAAGCGGAAGACACTGCTGAGAATGTTCCGGTCTTTGAACCCAGGTCGTAGGTCTTGTTTGCGAAGTCCAATGTAATTGTGTGCCATCCTGCTCCGATATCAGCGAATGTGAATTTCTTGATGCCTTCTCCAGAGAGGAAATACTGTGCCCAGTTTGGATCACGGACAGCGAATCTAAGGGTTGGGACAAAACCATCCTTGTTTGGAAGGACCAATTCTTCTGGGACATAGATTCTCATTTTCAAAACAGAGCCTGAAATATCCTTTGGTGTCGCTCCCTGCTTTGAGATGTTCATAAGGAATCCGTACTGGTCGTTTGTCTTGTTCAATCCAAGTTCAACCTTGAGTGCCTTGTCTCCGTCTCCCACATCAATAAGGGAAGCCTTTGAACCTGTAATATCCTGTGCCCATTTTTCACCTTCGTACTGGATGTTGATATAACAGTCCCCTGCGTCATCCTGGACATAATTCTTTCCACCGTTGAGCTTCCATGGACCTTGTGTTGCGTTTGCGAATGTGATTGTTGCATCATCAACACCCGCCGCCTTTGCCAGTTCTTCTGCTGGGATAGCGTCCATTCCAGTTTTTGTTGATTCGTTCATTGGTCCCACTGGAGCTTCTTCTTTTGCTGGTTTTTCAGCTGCTGGAGTTGAAGCACATCCTACCATAAAAGCCAATGCGCAGGCTGCCGCGGTTAATCCTAAAATCTTTTTCATATAATCCTCCTGCAAAAAGCCAAAGAGATTTCTTGATAGTTCTCAGACTTGACTTTTTACCCACATCCGTATTGAATCGATGTGTAATTAATAATGACGTTTGCGACGCAAACCCTGGTTTGATAGATGAAAACTGCACAGATGACAGTCTTTATCTTGCGTTTTTGAAATTCAGTCACCTATATGAAAAACTATGCTGCATGAAATCGGATTGAAAATCTTTAAGAATATTATAT
>JAZUEV010000237.1:0-1762 GCA_045640345.1 Treponema sp. | reverse complement strand
TATAAATTATGTGTTTTTTTTACTTCTGATTAAAAAACCCTAGAAAGTTTTTCAATTATCTTCTATTATATAGTAACTATTTTCTTATTCTAAGGATGAATTATGGATAAAAAAAGAAATTCATTTTCTGGTTCGATTGGTTTTGTTTTGGCCGCCGCTGGTAGTGCTGTTGGCTTGGGCAATATTTGGAGATTCCCTTATCTTGCTGCAAAAGATGGTGGTGGACTTTTTCTTTTGGTCTACATTGTTCTTGCTTTGACATTTGGTTTTACGATGCTGACTACAGAAGTTTGTATCGGTAGAAAAACTCAGGAAAGTCCTTTGACTGCCTATAAAAAAATCAACAAGAATTTTGGATTCCTTGGACTTCTTGCTTATGTTGTTCCGTTTATCATTTATCCATATTACTGTGTGATTGGTGGATGGGTTTTAAAATACACTGGAACATATTTGACTTTGCATGGCAGCAATGCAGTGGCCGATGGATTTTTTACTGGATTTATAACTCATCAATGGCAGCCAATTGTTTTTACTTTGGTTTTTGCTTTGCTGTGTTTTATGATTGTCTATAATGGAGTCGAAAAAGGAATTGAAAGATGTTCCAGAATTTTGATGCCAGTTCTTGCAGTTTTGATTTTGTTTATCGCTGTCTATTCTGGATTTTTGAAGCACACTGATTCGGATGGAACTGTTAGAACCGGTATGCAGGGATGGGCAATTTATTTTACTCCAGATTTTACTGGCATGACTTTTGGAAAATTCCTTCGTGTCTGTTTGGATGCTATGGGACAATTGTTTTATTCATTGAGCATTGCCATGGGAATTATGGTTGCATACGGATCTTACATGAAGCGTGAAGATAATTTGGTCAAGTCAATTAACCAGATTGAAATTTTTGATTCCGCCATCGCTATTGTTGCAGGTATGATGATTATTCCGGCGGTCTATGTTTTTGTTGGAAACGATGGTTTAAAATCAGCAGGACCTGGTTTGATTTTTGTCACTCTCCCAAAAGTTTTTGAATCTATGGGAAAATTTGGTGGAGTCTTGGCAGTAGTATTTTTTGTCATGGTTTTGTTTGCCGCTTTGACCAGCGCTGTTTCAATTTTGGAAGCAATTGTTTCAAGTATGATGGACAGATTCAAGTGGAGCAGAAAAAAATCAGCATTGATTATGGCTTTGGTTGGATTTGTTGTTTCAGTTGTGGTTTGTCTTGGATACAATGTTTTCTATTTTGAAGCAAATGTTGCAACAGTCAAGGGTGGACAGATTTTGGATATCCTTGATTATGTAAGCAATAGTTTCCTTATGCCGATCGTCGCAATTCTTACATGTGTGCTTATTGGATGGATTACAAAACCAAATATCATAATTGATGAAGCTACTCGCAATGGAGAAAAATTTGGTCGCAAAATTTTGTATGTGGTGATGATTAAATTTGTTGCACCACTTTTGTTGATTGTAATTTTCCTTTCATCTTTTGGAATTTTTGGTTGATAGGGCGAATGTCGAGTTTAAATTTCAAGAGCAGTTTATAACATAAAGCATATTTAATGTCCCAGGTCTTCGAAAAATCTAACGATTAAAAAAAAAGTGATGCAAGATGGAAACTTTTTATGAAAGTGCTGAATTATTAAAAAATTATATGATTCTGCGTTAGCAAAATAGAAGACCTGTGACAAAATAAAATACTTCGAGAAACAATGGACTTGAGTCATCTGAAAAAATTTAAGAATAAGCCATGAAACTATTCAACAAGAGG
>JAZUEV010000236.1:0-4798 GCA_045640345.1 Treponema sp. | reverse complement strand
TATTATGATATAAAATTTTTATCTTGTCTACAAAAAAAATTAAAACAGAGAACATCTAAAAACTGCAAATTTTAATGAAACTCTTTTCATATTTTTTAAAGTCTAATTTGACATATTGGGATTTTGTTTTTACAATTATTATGATGAAACATTTTAACAGAAAATTATATCTATTTCTTTCTATTATATTGATACTTTTTCTCATCTCTTTTTTGGTTTTTCGGACTGTAAAATTTCGGACCACAAAAAAAATTCCATCTGATTCAAATCAGTTGATTCTTGGGTTTTCACAGATTGGATCTGAAAGCGCTTGGAGAACAAAAAATACTCAATCTATTTTTGAAGCGGCCGCGCAAAACAATATCCAAATTATTTTTGATGACGCACAACAAAAACAGGCGAATCAGTTAAAAGCCATCCGTTCATTTATTGTCTACCAAGTTGATGTAATCGCTTTTGTTCCGATTGTTGAAGATGGATGGGACAATGTTTTGCAGGAAGCAAAGGATGCAAATATTCCTGTGATAATTGTTGACAGAGAAATCAACTGCGACCCTTCACTTTATGCAGGATTTTTAGGTGAGGATGGATTTTCAGAAGGTCTCAAGGCAGCTCAATTTCTTTTTGACAAATGCAAAGACAACGAGGAATCCAAAATCAATATTGTTGAATTTTCTGGCACAATGAATTCGTCCGTGGCAATGAAGCGGTCTGAAGGATTTAAAAGTATAATCAAAAATGACAACAAATTTTCTATCATCTATTCAGAGGATGGAGATTTTTTACGCTCCCGTGGAAAAGAAATAATGGACAAGATTTTATTAAATTCTGAGGGACAGCTTAAAATTAATGACGAACAAATTCATGTCATCTATTCCCACAACGATTCCATGACCCTTGGAATTTTAGATTCAATGAAATCATATAAAATAAATCCCGAGGATGTGATTATAATTTCTATCGACGCAGAACAAAAATCTATCGACGCTCTTGTGGAAGGAAAACTTAACTGCGTGATTGAATGTAATCCAAATCTTGGAGAACCATTGATGAAACTTATAAAAGATGTTTCCAGTGGAAAGACTATTCCCAGAGAAACTTACTCGGAAGAAAAAACTTTTACAGAAAATGATGACTTTTCAACCTATACTCCCAGGGGGTATTGATTTTTGATTATGAAAAAACTTGAAAAAAAACAAAGCCTCAAAAAAATTCTCCAGACCTCGTATATAATTTTTATAGCGATCATGATTATTCCATTGGTCTATTCCATAATCGCCACCCAATTCCACACCAAGCAATATGCAAACATAATCACCAACGTCGGTAACGCAAACAGAATCAACCAAATCGCAAAATCGGATATTCCAAATGAGCTGTGGGAAATCGTTTGTGGAAAGCAGGATTATTTTTCCAATCGTCCTTATGTTATGATAAAAACAATTTTCTCAGAACTGGATGAAATGAAAAAACTTACCTTAAGCGAAGAGAACAAACAAAAACTTGATGTCGCATACAGAACCTGCACCACGCTCCACAAAAATATTGGAGACCTTGAAAAACAGATGAACGAAGGAAGTCCCGTAAGTCAAAATGAATCTTTGCTTGATGAAATCAGAACCATAACTCTCCTTTTTTCCGATGTGATGTTGGACTATATTTTGTCTGAAATCGAAACTGCTAGCAATACAAATCAATCAATAAAACAGGCAAACATAAATTTAATTCTTCTACAGATTTTGATTATGATTTTTACATCGTTGATTACATTGAACAGTTATATGTCTTTGTCAAATCTTATCAATAAACCAATATCTGATATGAAACAACTTTCAACTGAAATTGCCAATGGAAATTTATCAGCGAGAGTCAAAAAACCGGAGATCGATGAAATGGTTCCACTTGCCGACAACATGAATCTTATGGCGGAACAAATAAATCTTTTAATCAAAAAAAATATCGAAGAGCAACAAAATTTTCAGAAAGCAGAAATGAAAGCTCTCCAAGCACAAATCACTCCTCATTTTTTGTACAACACTTTCGACACAATTATTTGGCTGGCAGAACAAGAGGAAACTGAAAAGGTCGTAAAAATCACAAAAGCATTTTCGAATTTTCTTAGGATTTCTTTGAGCAAAGGTCACGAATGGATTACAGTTCAACAGGAGCTGGACCACATCACAAATTATTTGACCATCCAAAAAATTCGGTACGCAGATATTTTGAATTATGAAATCAATTTAAATGAAGAATTGGCGGACTTTAAAATTATAAAACTCACTTTGCAGCCTCTTGTTGAAAATGCAATCTATCATGGAATAAAAAATAAAAGAGGCCGTGGACATCTATTCGTCAATCTGGATTATGCCGATGAAAATAAGCAGTCAATAAAAATTTCTGTTTCAGATGATGGAGCAGGATTTTCACCAGAAAGATTGGAGCAGGTAAAAAATGAATTGAAATCTGGAGACGAAGATTCAGAAAGACTTTCATCGGTTTATGGACTTTATAATGTGAATAAAAAATTGAAGCTTTATTACGGTGACAAAACTGATGGTCTTCAAATTGAATCGGAATACAAAAAAGGAAGCCATATAACTTTCCAGATTCCTTGCATCAAAGGGGATGTGATTTAAAATGTACAGCGTATTTTTGGTTGATGATGAGCCTATCGTTCTTGAAGGAATTAGATCCAAAATTGATTGGGACAACTCTGATTTTAGTTTCGCAGGAGAAGCAAGCGATGGTGAAATTGCTTTGTCCATGATAAACGAATTAAAACCGGACATTGTTATTACCGATATAAAAATGCCTTTCATGGATGGACTTCAACTTTCTTCCACTATAAAAAAAACTATGCCGTGGATAAAAATTATTATTCTTTCCGGGCATGATGAATTTGATTATGCAAAAAAAGCAATCTCCATTGGGGTCGAAGATTATATTTTAAAACCCTTTACATCCGAAGAAATTATTTCCGCTTTGAACAAGGCGGTGAAATTTATTGATGAAGAAAGAAAACGACTTTCCGATATCACCAAGATGAAGGAAGAACTTAAGTCCACAGAAAAATTGATTCAAAAAGAATTTCTTATCAACCTTGTCCACGGTTCCGCAGATATGGATAACACCATGAAAAATTGTCAGGATTTGGATTTGATTTCAAGATACTATAAAATTTCTATCAGCAAAATCGAAAGCAAATCTGGAAATATTCAGAACCAGGAAAAAGGATGTTCGTTGATTAATTCATATTCTTCAAACTGGGATCAGGCTAAAGGATTTTTTCATCACAACAATTGGTTTGTCACAATCTGCAAAGGAAGTTCGCAAAATGAAATCGAGGAAAATGTTTTTAGGATTGCGGAAACAATTGAACATATCGTGACACAAAATAATGACTGCACTGTGGTTACGGCGATTGGAAAAACAGTTGAACATCTTTCGTCCATTCCCGAATCATTTGAGGATGCAAAAAAAATTCTGGATATTCCTACCACAAGAAATAGAAGCAGAATTATAAGTTCCGATGACATTCAGATGGACGGTTCAAATCTTTTGGATTTTAGAGAAACAGACCCAATGGTGGAACGATTGAAGTATGCGTTAAAAAAAGATGTGTCCCTCATTATAAACGAGTCCATGACTTTGATAAAAAGTAATCCAGGACAGTTTCAATTTTTGGCTTCCTATCTTTTGGCTGATTTGATTTTTGCTGTATGCAAGTTGGTTGAAAATCTTGGTGGAGATATAAAAAAAGTCAAGCCTGAAATTCTTCAGCACAGTTTTATTTCATCGGCGGTACAAAATGAAAATCAATTTGTCAAAGAGCTGGAATCTATTTTGACTTTCGCTCTTGAATATAGGGATTCAAAAATCACTGGCAAATATGGCGATGTTATCCTCAAGGCAAAAAAATATATTGATGAAAATTATGCCGACCAAAACACGACACTTACAACCGTTGCAGAAGTTGTGAACTTAAGTCCAAACCATTTTAGCACAATTTTTTCCCAGGAATGTAAAACCACTTTTATTGAATATTTGACAACAGTGCGAATTGAAAACGCCAAACGATTGATGAAAGAAACCGACATGAAAGGCTACGACATCGCATACGAATGTGGATTTGGCGACCCCCATTATTTTAGCTACATCTTCAAAAAAAACACAGGACTATCGCCAAGGGAATTTAAAAACTCTTTGCAAGGATAAAATTTGGTTGGCGATAAAAAATGACCGATTGATTATTGCTACAAAACACATTTTGGGAATTGGTTGGCGATAGCGTGAGTCCGATTAATCATAGCGACAAAACTCATAGGGGGCGATTTTAACTAACGACCGGTAGTTAGTTTTGCCACCTACTAGTGTCTTGAAATAATCAATCGGATATACGCTATTATTAACAGTCAACTACTAGTGTCATAAAAATAATCAATCGGATATACGCTATATTGACAGTCCCCATACGAGTGTCTTGAAATAATCAATCGGTCATGCGCTATTATTTACAGTCCACTACAAGTGTCATAAAAATAATCAATCAGATATACGCTATTATTAACAGTCAACCTACAAGTGTCATAAAAATAATCAATCGGATATACGCTATATTGACAGTCCACTACTAGTGTCATAAAAATAATCAATCGGATATACGCTATTATCAACAGTCCCCAAACAAGTGTCACAAAAATAATTAATCGTTCGCACGTTATTATTTACAGTCCATAAATCATCAAGCAGACTTTTGATTTGAGATTTCTCCACGCCGCTTTGCTCTGGTCGAAATGAC
>JAZUEV010000235.1:0-6318 GCA_045640345.1 Treponema sp. | reverse complement strand
CCCCTTGTACCCAAGAATGACTCCCGACTGTATTGCTTCCTCCGTTGTGCTTCCCAATGAAGATTTTGGAGCCACCAAAGGGACTACAGGAAGCTGCGCTGTGTTGTTGGCCAAAGCATGGACGGCAGTCCTAAGTCCTGGTGATATGGTGATTCCCTGGATGATTCCTTTGCTGTCTGTGACCGTCAAAGTACAGGCCGTTCCAAAATCCACAACAATGTTTGGACCTCCATTAAAAAGATTCCAAGCACCCATGGCATTGCATAGAAGGTCTGTCCCCAGATTGTGGGTAGTTCCACTGGGAAGTCTTACGGGAAGAACTCCAGTTTTTGCAAGCTCCGATGTCATAACAATCGGTTTTGCATTGCATATCCTTTGTGCTACTGTTATGAATGGTCCAGTCAAGTCAGGAACAACAGAACTTACTATGGAACGGTCGATGTTGTGAAGATCAATACCTGCGTCCCTTGCAAGTGTCAGGAGCACCGAAGAATATTCGTCCCCAGTTCTTTTTATGTCCGAAGCGATTCTCCATTGCTGGATTATTTTGTCGCCATCAAAAATCGCTGCCACGGCGTTTGTATTTCCTATGTCCACAGCAAAAAGCATTTTTTCCTCCAATAACTTTCGACTGAATTTCTTAATCCGGTCGGACATCCATAAAAAGTATTTTTAAAGATGCCCTTGACTTGAATTTAAAACATTTTCCATATATTATATCGCTATGAGTACACTGATTCAACCAAAAGTCCTGAAAGGATTCAGGGATTTTTTGCCCCAAGATGAAATCCTTCGTTCAGGCTTAATCGAAAAACTTACAGACACATATCGCAGATACGGATTTGTTCCAATTGATACTCCTGTTCTTGAATACACGGAGATTCTCCTTCGCAAAAGCAACGGTGAAACTGAAAAACAGGTGTTCCGATTTGAGGACAACGGTCACAGGGATGTGGCTATGCGTTTTGACCTTACCGTTCCATTCGCCCGATTTACCGCGGAACATAGGGAGGAACTTTATTTTCCTTTCAAGAGATACCATATCGCAAAAGTCTGGAGAGGTGAAAAACCACAGGCAGGTCGCTACCGTGAATTTGTCCAATGCGATTTTGACACAGTTGGTTCCGATTCAGCCAACGCCGATTTTGAAATCCTTGCGCTAATGAAAAGTGCCCTTGCTGCCATTGGTGTGGAAAAAGTCCATATCCATGTAAACCACCGTGGAATCTTCAACCGATTCCTTGCCAGGATAAACGCCGCAGACAAGTCCGAGGATGTGCTCCGTGTTGTGGATAAATTGGCAAAGGTTGGGGCAGAGGAAGTAAAAAAGGAACTTACAGAAATCACAGGCTCTACTGATTCTGCCAACCAGATTCTTGAATACATCCAGAGCTGCGGTGATTTTGAATCCACATTGAACCACATTGAGACTCTTGCAGGTGGAGAGGATGCTGATTCAAAGAGAATGAAGGACATCTATGGAATGATGGTTGCCTCTGGAATCCAGGACACATATATTCTTGACCCTTCCATCACCCGTGGCCTTGACTACTACACAGGGGTTGTCTATGAGACATTCCTTGATGAACTTCCAAGCATCGGCTCCGTTTGTTCTGGTGGACGCTACGACAATCTTGCTGGTCTTTACATGAAGGACAAGGTTCCTGGAGTTGGTGCAAGCATTGGTCTTGATAGATTGATCGCAGGACTTACTGAACTTGGTCTTGTGGAAAGCCGTGGAAGTTATCTTGATGCTGAAATCTACAACGGTGATGAAAATCTTGCAATCCATTACCAGGGGGTGGCAAGTGCTTTGAGGTCAAAGGGGGTGGCCGTAGAGGTTTTCCCTGACGCTGTAAAGATGGCTCGCCAGTATGCGGTCACAGAAAAGAAGGGCATGAAGTGGGGTATCCTTATATCATCCGATGAAGCAAAGAATAACACCATGACCCTCAAAAACCTAAAGACCCGTGAACAGTTCCAGGGACTTACGGTTGACCAGGCCGCGCAAAAGATTCTTGAAAAATAAATCACAAGGCTGTCCGACTTTTGTTGGGCAGTTTTTTTTGCGTGTACAAATCTGAATGGGTTTCCAATGGACAGCGTTAATTATTTTTTTTGATTCACATTTGGATGTGTTTGTTTGTGAACCTCCAAGATTTGCAATTTTTAGCGTTGCCCATTTGTAATAATCATTATGGATGTAGGATTGTGATAAATATTTTTGAAAATGAACTTGAAAAGGGAACTGGAGTTCCATATCTTCTTATAAAAAATAAAGTCGTGGAAGCCTCTGATGATGTTGATTCAATTTTGCTGGACAATATCCTTAACTGCAGGGCCTATGATCCACAGGTCGAAGGTTTGAGACACAAATATTTGTATTCCATAGTTTCGATTTATGGCAACAGGGAAGTGATTTATGAAAAAATCCTGAAAGCTTACGATGGAATCTGTGACACAGACTGGAGTGACCAGCAGATATTTGGCTTCGTTTGTGAAATGGCAAAAGAAAACAAAGTGGACAAAAGAATTGTATATGAAAAAATAAAGTCCTACATTGGGGACGGAAAGGATGATCAATATGCAATGTATTATTTTGCAGAGGACGAAGGTTTTTGTGCATCCGAATTTATTGCAAGAGAATTGGGGAAGTATTATGAGAGTCATCCAGGATATGAGTTCTGCTGGTACGATGGATTCTTTCAGGATTTTAAAAACAAGGATGAAGTGATTTCCCGCCTCAAAAAATCAGAAGATAGATACATAAAAATCTACATGGAGAACATAAAAGAATCAAAAAAAATTTTGCCCCACAAAATCAAGACCGCGGAAGAAATAATAAAAAAATATTTTGATGAAGGAAAAATGTTTTATCCCCTTGGAAATTGGCTTGAAAAAGTTGATGGTCCAGAGAGAAGCCGGATTGCAGTTTACGCGCTTGAATGTAAAAACATTGAGCTGAAATATAAGATATTGGAAAGATTTGACAAAGTTAAAATCCCTGTGGACTATGGGGAACTGAAAAAAGAATATCTTAAAACAGAAGAACTTGACCATAGGATAAGTCTGTTGTCTGCAATGCTGCTGCTTGAAAATCCTGAAGTCAAGGAACTGATTTACGATCTGGATTTCAGAAACATGGATGTCCTTGAGCTATTTATCAAGGCTCTTTGTATTTTTTATTCTAAGGAGGATGACGGAATTCTTCTTGAAAAGATAGACAGCCTTGACCTATATACGTGCCACAGTCTGATTAAATTTTTGCTGGAAAATGAAAACCTGAAATCAAATGAAGGACTGTACAAAAAGATTGTCTTTAAGCTTTACCATAAAAATAAATGCTCATTCTGCAGGGAAGATATTTTTGATGCGATGGTTGAATTTAATTTTCTGGACAAAACTCTTTGTGAAGAATTGATGCATGACTGCAATCTGTACATAGTCAACAAGGCTGAAAAAATTTACAAAGAAAAATTCTAGCTTTTTACACCTGTTCAAGGCTTTAAACTCGACAGGCATCTATAAAAAATATTTTTTAGAGATGCCATTATTTGTCCGAAGGCTGTCTATTGTTCTTCCTCAAAAACTCCAAAAAATCCTTTTCGCAAAGGGGCTTGGAGAAATGGAAACCCTGGATATAGTCGGCACCCATTTCCTTTAGTTTCTCCAAAATCTCTTTTGTTTCGACCCCTTCCACCACCAAGCGCATATCAATGTCGTGCATCATGGAGATTGTGTTTTTTACGATTGAAAGCCCTTTTTCCGTTTCCATATTGTCTACAAGACTTTTATCAATCTTGATGATTGAAAGAGGAATGTTCAGGATTCTCTGCATGTTTGAGTAGCCTGTTCCATAGTCGTCGAGGGAAAGACTGTAGCCTGCCTGTGAAAGACTGCTGATATTTTCGTCCATGATTTCCGCGGAATTGTTGTAGGCCGATTCGGTTATCTCAAAGTTGACTGTCTTTGGGTCTATGCCGAACACTTCCTGCATGCGAATGATTTTTTCACTCATGTTTCTTTGTATGCACTGGGTCACTGAAAGGTTTACCTCAATATATTCAAGTCCCAGTTTTTTTAGGTCGTTGCCCGATATGAACCTGAACACTTCCTTGATGATAAAGTCCCCTATGTCCTGCATGAAAGAGCTTTGTTCTGCCGCTGGAATGAAAACGCTTGGGGGTACAAAACCGAATACAGGATCCTTCAGTCGAATCAATGCTTCCGCCGATTTGAAAGAGCCATCCTTTATGGAATAGATTGGTTGGTAATACATCTCCAGGTTCTGCTCATGTATGGCCCTGTCCAAGATTTTTGTTATATTGTTGCGTATCTGGAAATCCTTTGTCTGAACCAGATCCCTTGCAGGAGTGAATATGATGTCCTGTGGCATGATTTTTGGAAAAACTGCGGAAAAATGGAAAAAACTTTCCACGTCATCCACGTCCGACGGAAATTTGATTGAACAAATCTTGTAGTCGAATCTCAGACCGTATACGCTAAAGTCCCTCAACTGTTTCCTTAGAATATCCAATTCTGTTTGCGCGACTTTTTCTATATCAAAATTCTGAGGGTCGATTGTCACATAGAAACATCCTGCCTGGTCAAAATATATGTTGAACCGTTGTTTGTGCGCCTTGAACCTGTTGTCAAGATGACGGGCAATTGCGGTGACATATTTATTGAATTTTCCTTCCCCTAGATAAGCTCTCACCTGATAGGAATTTGTGAACCTTACTATCAATATATCCACCGAATCCTTTGTGTGGTGATATTTTTTCATCTCGGTCCTGAACGCGTGATAGTTCTGGATACCCAGTTCATGTGCGATTGTATCTTCAGGTTTTAGGACAAGCAGCAGCACAGCCAAAACAGATATGGACATGGCGAACATTTCCACCAAGAAGTTTGGGTAGAAAAACTGTATCCCCACGGCCAAAAAACAGATAGGATATTGGATTATCATTATAAGCAGAAGGTCGTGTCCAATATATTTCCATCCCTTCAAAAGATATAACACTCCGATCAATGCGTACACAAATGAGAGTATGTATGCAATAATCAAAAGCGGTCCCCTTGAATATCCGTTCTGGACATCGAACGTAAAGACCTTTCCCGTAAAAACGTTCGACACAAAAAGCGCCACGATCAAAATGTACGGAAGATATATCATCCTGTCGTGGGCATATTTTTTTAGCTTAAGCACAGGCCTTGTGACAACCAGTATGAATATTATGTAGATAAGGTTGCTGGCGTTCCTCAATAAAAAATATCCGTATGCGAAAAAATAGAACAAAAACAGCTTGAGCTTTGTCATTGTCATGTATTTTATCATGTGCTCCATGCCGATATCAAAGACCGTTGTCAAAAGCATTCCGCATATAAGGAGCGTGTAGGTAAAATTGTTTATGCCGTAGGCAAGTTTTCTGTGCAGCAAAATACAAAGAGTGCTTCCCAACAAAATCAGGGCGCAGTAGTCAAAATATAAAATCTTGTCCATTTGCAATAATTTCCATAACTTTCTTAAAAATTAAAAATCTCTCTGTTAGTTAACATCAATTAGCAATCGGAGACAACTTGGAAGGTTTTAAAGTTGCCTATAAAATTGCAATTTTTGGAGACTCCCAATTTGATTTTTAGAGGCTCTCCTCATTACAATTGTAACTCTTTTTTTTAGATTTGCAAGAAAAAATCTTCCATAGACAAGGGCATCTTAAAAAAATTACTTTTCAGAGATATACGGAATATCAGATATTCCTACCGAGTTTTAAGCCTTGAAATCATGGGACTCCCATAAAGATGAACTGTTCAGCCGTCTTGGTCCATAGGTGAAATTCTGTTAAGGATTTTGTGCATCAAGATAAAAATAACTTTTTCCTCATTGGGTTCAAGCCTCAAAGATTTGACCACATCCCGCGATATGCCCGACGCATCCTCCCTCAAAGCCTCGCCTTCGCTCGTTATATGGATAAGCACGTTCCTTTCATCCGATTTTAATCTTTGCCGTGTCACAAACCCCTTTGCCTCCAGTTTTTTTAAGAGAGGGGTCAATGTGGCGCTGTTTAGATACAGCTGTTCCCCAAGACCTTTGACGGTGGTCTGTTTTTTCTCCCAGAGGACCAGCATAACCAAATACTGAGGATATGTCAGTCCCAGTATGTCCAGGTGAGGAGTGAATAGTTTGACGACTTCTTTTGCGCAGGCGTGTAGCGAAAAACTAAAATCCTGACTGATTTTGGGGATGTCATCCTTTGAGCTGTAGGGGGTAGCCATTTTTTTCCTCGAAAAACTTAAATTTTTTACTATTATATCATA
>JAZUEV010000234.1:0-7514 GCA_045640345.1 Treponema sp. | reverse complement strand
ACCATAGTTTTCGATATACAAAGCTGTTTCATCAATGAGCATCTGGACAAGTTCGTACAAGTCGCTCTCTTCAGGAAGATTCATGGAGGACAAAACCTTTGTGAAATCCCCTAGACCGTCGTAATACATTTTTCGGAGATGGTAATAATTCTCATAATCTTCGGAACCAAGTCCACCGTCGATTGCATTACCGTCAATATCAAATCCCCTGCATCTTGAAAGCATATCGGATTTCATTTCATCAATCTGGACATAGAGATTTATAAAGGGAAGAACTTCTGCCAAAATATTTGCGTCTTCCACTGTATATCCATAGGTTTCGGCAAAGAATTTTTCATAATCTTCATATATATAGGCATTTTCTTCATCCTCAAAATTCTCAAAATCTTCAGGACTTTCCACATCAGGAATCATGCCATAGATTTCGGCAAGAAGATTTTTTATCTGTTCCTCGCTGTCATTCAGATATTTGAAATTCACAACCTCAAGATGCTTAAAACTGTCTCCGTAGGATTTGTGCATCCAGTTAATCAACATACGACCATGGGCATCCAGAGGAATGGTTATGTCCTCACGCTCAGTCTTTCCAGGCATGAGGGCATCCTTCAAAACAAGATTCCGACCTTCTCGCTCAAACTGCTTGACCCCCATATCACGGACCAATGGAGCAAAAGCCAGTTGTCCTGTATAATATCCGTCTCCCTTTGAGTTCAAAAGTTCAACACGTCGTCTAACACCGTCGCTATCGACAACAACATTCGTAAATCCAGCGCCGGAAGCTGAAGACAAAATCTTGTGCAAGGTTGGAACAAAACCCATTTTTTCACCAGGGTCCTCGGTTTCCTTGAAGGACACCACATTGTCTCTGGCGATCAGGTTTTCAGGATCGTACACATTATTGAAAAGACATCTACGGACCGCATATTCCACGCTTTCTGGATCTATGGTTTCGTCAATCGCTTTCATATTGATGGTCATGGATGCGTTACCAAAAAACTGGACGGCTTTTGCAAAATACGCATCAAAATCTGTGTTCAGTCCATCGTTCATTTTCTGGAACATGTCATAGACCACAGGATCCACAGTGCCTTCAACAATCTGGTTCATAGCTTCAACAGCATCGGCAGGCTCAATCAATCCATCCTGAACCATCTGGGCATAGTTTTGAAAGGAGCTTACAATTTCCGATTCACCGTTGGTAAAAATCTGGGATGAAATTTCATTGATGTCCCTGTCCGCAGCCAAAGAAGACCCTGAAAGATACTCGATATCGAAAACACTTGTCTTCGCTCCAAGATCCCTCAAAGACAAAAGCACGTCTCCCAAAATATCTCTCGTCCAAGGCCATTCACCATATTCACTTAGGGATTTGTCACCAACATCAACAAGCAAAATATTTTCGTCCGCCTGAACCTGTTTGCTGAGTCCCAAAAGCCCATCGTAAAGTTTGAAATCAAGTTTCTGGTTCAGCTTAAGAAATTCAACACCAAAAGCCAGAGCCGTCAATAAAATCAGGACCACAACCGCAATATTTCTTGTAAAAAAATTTTCTTTAGAACTTTTATTTTTATTCTTCATAGTTTTATTATATCACAAATCACGCTCAAGATGTAGTGAATTTTCATAAAAGTGGTCATTTTAAAGAACGTCTTTAATGAAAGCGGCTAATATGTCCTTGATTTATTGATTTTTCCTTTATATAATAAGTGGAAGCGTGAGAGAAATTTTCAAGATTTTACTATTATAATAAGTTGGAAGTCTCGGAAATGTTTTCCAGAGATGTCCCGAACTTTATTTTAGGCAAACTTTATTCTTGGAGGCGATTATGAAAAAGCTAGTGACAGGGATTCTTGTTGCGTTCCTTGCGTGCGTTGCATCTGTAGCCCAGTCCGCTCAAAAGATAGCCGACATTTGTGACACAGCTGAAGCAAACTATGGTCAGGTATGCTATTTGATTGGCACAAATTCTCAGTTGATTGACGACCAGTGCAGCGAGGAAGAGTCCTTTGCGACAATCAGAAAATCTGCGGTGTTTTCGTCGGAGAAGACAGCACAGGATTCTATAACCATGTCGGATTTGGCGTTCCTTTGCAGCAGGACATGGAATATCTCCGAAAGTCTTTTGTATAAACTCACCAAGTCCCCCAGATATGCCTTCAAGCAGTTGCAGGCTTTGGACATTATTCCATCTAACGCGTATCCAGACTCAAAGGTCACGGGCACACAGCTCTTGGACATAATCACAATGTGCATCGACTATTCAGAAAAATAAGGGAGTTATATAGATGAAAAAAATCATTAAATCAGTTTTATCCCTGACATTTTTGGGAGCAATGGCATCGCAATCTTTCTCCCTTGATTTCGGCGGTCTTTTCAAGGATTACACAAAAGTCGAAACACCTGATTTTTCTTACGCAGGATTGACAGAGCAGGCTTCTTTGGACGGTTGGGTGAAGATTCCTCTTTCAAAGGATGGAAAACTTTATTTCACTACGGAAGCTGACGCAACAATCAGGATCTATACACCTAAAGTGGCAAGTCCTGGAGTGGATTTCAATTTTATGATGAACCTGTCCCTGCTGAAACTTACATACACAAACAGAATCGGGAATGGATACATGCAGGTAAACATGGGTCGTTTCTCGAACAGCGATGCCACAGGAATCATAGTCTCCCAGGAAACGGACGGTATCCAGTTTACCTACAGCAACGACGTATTGACGATCTTCGCACACGCAGGATATACAGGTCTTACGAACGCCCGTTACAACACTATTGTGGATTCAAACAAGACCACTTTCGTGCCTAATCCAAAATTGGTCTACCAGTTCAATTCTCCTTATGTGCTCGGCAGTCTTTCTTTTGGGCTTCCATATCTTTTCAGCAACCAAAGCATGTCTTTTGAAGCTGTGGCAACGGTGGGTTTACCTGGTATTTTTGCAGACAACCTGGGCTTCAACCGATTCTATGGTAGCTTATTGATGAACGGACCTTTGCTTTCTAACCTTTTCTACTCGGCATCCACCACATTCGGTTTTACGACTTACCAGGATTCTTTCCTTGGAGCAAGCAATTTGACAAAATTCTCCATCGTGTACTATCCTGAAGTGATTTCCTCATCCATCAATTTTGATTTTGTCTATGCTTCCGGCAACAACGGTTTCTTGAAGCCATTCAACACATTCACCAGCCAGACAGCAAGTTTGTCAATGGACGATGCTGGCTACAGCGGCATAATCAAGGCAAACCTTGGTGGAACAATCAGACCTGTGAACGCTTTGTTCCTTGGATTGGACATGGCAGCGATATTTGATTGCATGGACGGTTTTGGATTTGAAGGATTCCAGTGGAGCACCCAGGCTCAAATCCAGTTCTTCACGGACTTTAAGGTTGGACTTTCTGTGAACCAATTCTACGGTTCAGACAGTTCCAAAAACAACACAGCATTTACATTGAATTTTGTTTTGGCATTCTAAATTCAGGGTCCAGAACCTGCATTTTTAGAGGCAACGCACAGAAAATTCTACGTTTAAGGTTATGCAAGATCAAGACTTTAAACTTTTCAGAGCATCTCCGGAAGTATCTTTTGGGAGATGTCCAATTTCAAGGAGGTTTCGTATGAAAAAATTTGGTAAATTGATTTTGTCAGCATTGATTCTCGCATCCCTTGCAACTGCATCATGGGCACAGACTGCAAAGATTTCAGCTCTCACAGGAAAGGTTGAGGTTCAGTCAAATGGCTCAGAATGGAAGGCTGCAAAAGTTGGTGACATCCTAAAAAAGGGTTCCGTCATCTCCACGGGATTCAAGTCCTCATGCACAATCAACATTGACGGTTCCACAGTAACCCTCGACCCAATGACAAGAATCACCATTGAAAAGCTAGCTTCCAACAGCACAAAAAGCCAGACAAACCTTTATCTTAACAACGGAAAGATGGGCGCGGACGTAAAAAAGACAGCAGGAAAAAAAGTTGATTTCAAGGTAACATCGGCAGCATCAACAGCTTCTGTCCGAGGTACATCATTCATATTCTTTGCAAACGGAAAACTGGTTACAACAGAGGGTCTTGTTAGCAAGGGACCTGGACGAAAAGCAGCCACAATTGAAAACAATGAAGACACAGGTTCAACAGGCGAGATTTTGGAAGAAGACCAGCCTGACGGCTTCGTTCCAGCAGACGGAGAATCCACAGTCTTCACAGAAACAACCGATGTAAGCAAGGACAAAGGTGTTCCAGTTTTTGCGGGACAGACATCAACGACAGACAGTTTGACAGGTGCCAGAACTTCTCCACAAGCTGAAGCCTTAAGGGATAGAGGCGCAAACAGGACTCATGGAACAGAATCAGCGGCGGACAAAGAAAAAATTACCAGCATCGGTAACGATTCCATCAACACCGCATCCGACGATATTGTTGAGGCCGCAAAATTAGGTGGAATGGAAATTATAATCCAGTTACCACATCCGGCATCACAAAACTAAAATGGGAGTCTCTAAAAACTGCAAATTTTAGAGACAACTTTGGAAATGCGATGTTTAAAGCCTTGCAATTTCAAGACTTTAAACTCGACAGGCACCTATAAAAAGTTTTTTAGAGATGCCCCAATCATTTCAAAAGTGCCACACGGGTTTGACAAGAATCTTCCTCGTGTGGTATTTCTTTATTAAACTTCTAAAAATCACGTTTTTAGGGACAAGTTTGAAGATATGACCTTTTTAGCCATATAATTTCAAGGAAAAATTCATTGTCATCCATAAAAAATAGGGAATCTCTAAAAATTGCAAATTTTAGAGGTAACTTTAAACTCGACAGGCATCTATAAAAAGTTTTTTTAAAGATGCCCAATCTTGAAAATTTCTTTTATCATCAGCAAAGCAAAAGAGGACCTTATGATTACCACAGACCTTTCCGGAAATGACTGGGTTTTATTCAACAAAGGCAACGAAAAAAAAATCAAAAACATCCAGATGAACCTGCCAGGAGATGTCCATTCGGCTCTCATACGGGCAAACATTATCCCCGACCCCTACTATGGTTTTAACGAAAAAGATGTGCAGTGGGTGGGAAGAGAAAATTGGAGCATAAGCAAGTCCTTTGTTTTCCATCAAAAGACGGGAACAAAATCCTACCTCCGCATGGACATGGCCGACACTTTTTTTACAGTCTTTATCAACGGCAAAAAAGTTGGAAAAGGGGACAACTATTTTAGGCTGTGGAGGTTTGATGTAACAAAATATCTTGTGGAAGGAAAAAACACTATAACAATCGATTTCGATTCCGCAGAGAACCACGCCATCGCAAAATCAAAAAATCTTCCCTACCCTGTCCCTTGTTCAAAATACGACATGTATTCTCCCCACAGAAATCTCGTGAGAAAAATTCAATGCCACAGTGGATGGGATTGGGGTCCTTGTCTTATGGTCTTTGGAGTCTATGGTCAGATTGGTTTGGAGACAGTTTCGTCTGGATATATCAAGGCTGTAACCGTCAACACGACTCCTTCCAAAAAAACTGGAACAAAAAACACATGGGTCGCAAAAACCTCTGTCCATTTTCAGTGTCTCAAAACCAAGTCTGTTGATTTTTTGGTGGAGCTAAAAGGACCGAATGTCGATTTTTCAACCACAATTACCGAAGAATGTGTGGAAGGTCTCAACGAATTTACATGGAATTTGGAAGTCGAAAATCCAATTCTGTGGAAATCTGCCGACCAGCTTAAGGATTTGGGATTGGAAGAAAATGAACTTTACAACCTAAAAATCTCCACCCTGACCGATGATTCTGAGAGTCCTGAAATCGATTGCGTCATGGAAAAAAATATCGGCTTCCGTACACTGGTTCTCCAGGCCAAGCCAGACAGATATGGTTGCTCCCTTTATTACGAACTCAATGGACGGGCTTTGTTTGCGAAAGGTGCCAACTGGATTCCTGTAGATTCTCTTCCTGAGCGATGGACTTATGAGCGATATTATTATTTCCTGAAATCTGCCGTGGACACAAATATGAACAGTCTAAGATTTTGGGGTGGCGGACAATACGAAAGCGACATGTGCTACAACATTTGCGACAGACTTGGATTAATCATCTGGCAGGATTGTACATTCGCTTGTTCCCTTTATCCTGCTGACGAAAATTTCTTGTGGAGCGTTGAACAGGAGATTGAAGAAAACGTCTACAGACTCCAGCATCATCCAAGCCTTGCTGTGTGGTGCGGCAACAATGAAGATTTTGGAACTTTGAATTGGTATCCCGAAAGTCGTGCCAACCGTGACAGATATTTGGTGGACTACGACAGATTGAACCACGGAACAATTGAAAAGACGATCAAAAGATGCGATCCTGAAAGAACCTGGTGGCCATCATCCCCTTGCGCAGGTCCTGACACTTTTGGGGACAACTGGCACAATGACAGTGAAGGAGATATGCACTTCTGGTCAGTCTGGCATGAAAAAAAGGACATGGAGGAATATCTTTCCATTAAACCCAGATTTGTTTCTGAATTTGGTTACGAAAGTTTCCCATCCTTGGAAGGAGTTTTGGAATTCGCTGAAAAAGACGACGCGAACCCAACAAGTCCTGTCATGGAATGGCATCAAAGGTCCCCTAGCGGAAACTCCATCATGTTGGAAAACTTTAGCCGATACTTTAGATTTCCATGTGGATCGGAAAACATGTTCTATCTGAGCCAGGTACAACAAGCTTTGGCTGTAAAAACGGCTGTGGACTATTGGAGAAGCCTTAGACCTCACTGCATGGGAGCCACATTCTGGCAGCTGAACGACATTTGGCCTGTAGCATCCTGGTCATCCATTGAGTATTCTGGAAAGTGGAAACTCCTTAACTATGCGGCAAAGGATTTTTTCAAGCGTGTCCGAATAGCTTTAATCAAAAAAGACGGGAAAATAACTCTCAACGCCATAAACGAAAGCCTCTCTCCTGTGGAAGTAGATGTTAGCCTTAGGATAATGGATTTTGATGGAAACGATGTGCTTAAAAAGTTCAGTTTCAAAAAAAGATTGGACAGTGATGTTTCAGAAGATTTGTGGGAAAGCGAAATCTCCAAGCTTAAGTTAAAGGGAGATTTGTCAGAATATTTCCTCCATGCTGAAATGAAAGCAAGAACATTGTCCGACAGAAAACAGATTTTTGAAGACTGCGACACATTGTTTTTGGAGCGATGGAAAAAATGCAAGCTTCGTAAAGCAAAAATTACCAGCACAGTGGAAGAGGTCAAAGGACAAGTCACCCTTACCCTTGAAAGCGACGCACCTACATTCTACGTTAGCCCAGATGTTTTTGGAATCAAAGGATTTTTTGACCGCAGCATGATTACATTGCTACCAGGAAAGAAAGAGACTTTGGTCTTCACGCCATCCAACTACGGACTTGACGGGGACGAAAAAAATCCAAGCACCGCAGCATTCAGACGGGCACTGAAAATCTACAGTCTAAGGGATAGCTACGAGTAAAAAAAGTCAAAATCGATGAAGTCCCTGAGCCTGTCGAAGGG
>JAZUEV010000233.1:0-7576 GCA_045640345.1 Treponema sp. | reverse complement strand
GCTTCGATCCAATCCAACAATGTAAGTTCGAACTGTGCCATGCGAGGAAGAAGTGCTGGATAATTGTTTCCATCAGCTCCCAATTCTTTTGCCATATCTTCAACTACAGACTGAATGCGTGAATCGTTTGCGTGTGCCTTGTATGCAACCAAAAGATCAAGCTCTGAGTTCTCCTGGATTTCAACACCAATGTCGTAAAGTCCCTTGATTGGTGCGTTACAAGCGAAGAAGTCCTGTGGGCGTGGTCCAAAAGTGATAATCTTAAGATTCTTGAGACCGATGATTGTGCGAGCCACTGGGATGAATTCTTCAATCATTTTTGCAATATCATCAGCTGTTCCAACTGGATATTCAGGGATAACTGCTGGGATGTGGCGGAGGTTCAAATTGTAAGAACAGTTGAGCATTCCACAGTAAGCGTCACCACGACCGTTGATCAAGTTGTCACCTGATTCTTCTGCTGCTGCAACAAACATGCATGGACCGTCAAAGTTCTGAGCAATCTGAGTTTCTGGTGTTTCTGGACCAAAGTTACCCAAGAAAACAACCAAAGCGTTACATCCAGCTGCCTTTACTTCTTCAACAGCCTTGAGCATATCTTTTTCGTTTTCTACAGTTGTCTTTGCTTCGTAGAGACTTCCTTTTGCTCCAAATGCCTTAACAATTGCTGCACGACGGCTTTCTGAAAGCGAAATGATAAAACAGTCACGGCTTACTGCAATGATTCCCAATTTTACGTCTGGGATATTTTCCATCTTTTCCATTAGATTTCTCCTATAAATCTTCTATAATATTAGTTTGTTATTTGCTGATATCAATGTTTTCGCCAGTCAAACCAACCCAAGCGCCTTGTTTTGCTTCATTTGTTGACGCATGTGCCAGAAGCCACTTGTTTTTTGCCCACAACATCTTGTCTTCCTGGTTTTTGATTTCCAGAGCTGGTTTTTCAGTGTTTGTATCCTTTGGCAGTACAATAATAACCCTGAATCCTTCTGAAACTTTTCCGTCCTTTACATCGCAACATGGAGCGTAGTGCAAAGTTGTTTCATAAACCTGAACAACAGTACCTGCTGGGACTCTGAAGGCCTTTGTCTTTTTTGAAGAGATGCGACCGTTTTTAATTTCAGAAACCTGTGCCAACAAAAGAATCATGTCCTTTGAAGGGATGTTCAGCTCTGTACCGCGGTGATATTCAAAACAGTTAAGCTTTGTGTTGTATCCATTGCAATAACCAATTTGGATTGGCATTCCACCATAGGCATTGTCGCTCAACTCTTTTGCTATAGCCAAGGATTCGAGATTTGAATCACCTGGTTCATAGACAACACTGTCTTTTGGCATTGGAGTTGCTGCGTCCAGTTTTTCCAACAACTCTTTTGTATCATATCCTGTCAAAACTTTTCCATAAGGTGCAAATGCATCGGAAAATACGCTTTGGATTTTAAGTTTCATGGTTCCTCCACTTATTATATTTTACACCCATTTTGAAAAAAATCAAAAGAATAAAAATTTGCTATCGACACTATAAAATTTATAGTTAGATATAGCTAATTCAAAGAAGTGGAGATTTTTCCAATTTTCCCCAGATTTGAAATTCACCGACCCTTTGTGATAATCTATAAGCAGATATGAAAAAAATCAAATTTCTGGATATCTTTATTTTTCTCGTTGCCATTGGATTAGGTGTGTTTTTTGTTGTGGATGCAAAAAAATCTTTTGGTCATAAAGTGAAAGTGTCCGCCAACAATGTGGATTATGAATTTGATTTGAATATAGATGGAAAATATTCTGTGGACGGAAAAATCGGTAAGACGACTTTTGAAATCATGGACAAAAAAATTCGTGTGGTTGATTCGCCGTGTCCAAATAAAACTTGTATCCACCAGGGATTTGCAAAAACTTTGGTGTGTCTCCCGAACGATGTAATAATACAGTTGATGGAGGGCGATGATGGATTCGATGCAATTGCCCAATAAATCAGTAAAAAATCAAGTGGCAAAATATGCGGCGTTGTCTTTGTTGTTTTCGTACTTGGAAATGTTCATCCCCAAAATCTTGCCATTTTTTAAATTGGGTTTTGGAAACATAGCGATTTTAATGGGACTTGGTTTTTCTTTTCCCGACTTTTTTTTATTGCTGATTTTGAAATCGGTTGCCACATCTTTAATTAGCGGAACACTTTTTTCACCGTTTTTCATCATTTCATTGGTCCAATCCGTGGTGTCTGGTTTTGGAATGTTCGTCTTGGGCAAATTAAAAAAATCAATAATATCGGTTTACGGCATATCAATTTTTGGTGCAGTTTTAAGTGTTTTTGTGCAAATCCTTTTGTGCAGATTTTATCTTGGAAACGGAGTAAATGCTTTTTTGGGAATAATGATTTTATTTTCAATCCCAGCAGGAATTTTGACCGCTTATCTTTCAGAAAAAATTCAATCAAAAAATCTTTTGGAAAATTTGGATTTCAATTTAGAAGATGATTTAAAAAATGACACAGAAAAACCAATTTTAAAAGATAAAAAAAATCTTTGCAAAATTATTTTGATTGCGACACTTCTGCCAATTGTTTTTATCAATAATAATTTTTACGGGGCTTTGGGACTTTTTGTTTTGTGTCTGTTGATTCAAAAAATATCCGGACGAAAAATTTTGTTTTTACCATTTTTGTGGCTCTGGATTTTTGTGATTGTCACAAGTCTTTTTTCTCCATCGGGAAAAGTGATTTTTTCAATCTGGAAGATTTCAATAACCAAGGGAGCTTTGTTGGATGGTGTTCTAAAGGCTTTAAAACTTTCATCCGCCGCTTGTATTTCTCAATCTGCCACAACAATTAGATTTTCACAAAACAATATTTTTGGTAGAATATTTTTATATTATGGAAAACTTTATGAAAAAATTACTTCTTCTCCTGCCGATTTTGGTTTTGATTTCTTGCAATGGTTCAAAAAAAAATCCACCACAAAGTAAAATTTATTTAGGGACAATCTGTTCAATAAATCTTTACGACGACGGAACAAAAGAAAATTATCAACAAATTTTTGATTTGCTGGAAGATATGGAAAATAAATTCAATGTGAATCTTCCGACCAGCGAGATTTCAAAAATCAATTCGTCCAATGGAAACAAAATTGAAATTTCCGACGACGTTTTTTTTGTGCTAAAAACTGCAATGGATTTCGCAAATCTTTCTCACGGTAGATTTAATCCAGCTCTTGGGGAACTTATAAAATTGTGGGGAATCAATACGGACCACGCAAAAGTTCCGACTCAGAATGAATTGGATGAATCACTAAAAAAAATTGATTTTACAAAATTGGAGCTTTCCACTGACGGCGAAAAAAAATTTGCTTGCATTTTGGATTCAATCAGTTTGGATTTGGGTGGTATTGCAAAAGGTTATGCCTGCGACAAAATTGTTTCCATCTTGAAAGAAAAAAAAGTGAAGCAGGCACTTATTGATTTGGGTGGAAATATTTATGTGTATGGAAAAAAATCGGACGGAAGGGATTGGACGGTTGGTGTAAAAAATCCTTTGTCTTCCAATATGTCAACGGCTCTGGGAATCTCCATGGATGAAGGAACTGTTGTTACTAGCGGAACCTATGAAAGATTTTTTGAAACCGATGGAAAAAAATATCACCACATTTTGGACACTAAAACAGGTATGCCGATGGAAAATAATTTGGCTTCTGTGACAATTGTTTGCCGTGATTCAATTTTGGCAGATGCATTGAGCACAACGATTTTTGCATTGGGAAAAGATGAAGGACTTGTTTTTTTGGAAAATTTAAAACAGAGCGATATTTTATTTGATTTTGATTTTGATTTGGACTTGGGTGTTATTTTTATTGATAAAAATGGAAAGATATCTGCTAGCAAAAATCTTCAGACTAAAATTATTGGCGGCGAAAATATTGCGATTGATTATCTGTAATTGATAAAAAAAATCCCCTGCAGAAAAAATCGAGCCCACTGAAAAAGTCCATTTTGTCATGCTGAATTTATTTCAGCATCTCATTAATTATAGATATATTATACATTTAGAGATCCTGAAACTAGTTCAGGATGACAGGTTTTACACTTTTTCAGTGACATCGAAAAAATCCACAGGGGAGTTGGTCGCTTGGTTTATGGATTACTCGAAGCGGATTGATGTGATTGCTACACCCTTGAACTGAGATGCTGAAACTTTATCAGCCTGTCCGCAACTGTGGTAGAATTCAATACCGGTCAATTTCTTTGTTGATCCGTCCCAAGAAGTGTCTGTCCAAGCCTGATAATCTGCTGTGAGGTTAAATTCAGCCTTTGTTCCCTGGAATCCTTCTTTAGCATTCTTCATGAAGATTTCTTTCTTATCTTCGCCACGCTTTGCATAATCCAAAGTTCCTGCGCGGTGAGCCTTGTTGTCATTAGGATTCAATGTAAATGTTGAGAAAATAATCTGCATTCCGCCTGCTGACTTAATATCTGCATCCAATGGTTCCCATTCAACAATCAACTTTGTGGCACCACGAATCTGTGCTGGTTCCTTGAAATCAATTCTTCCACGGTAAGCAACATCGTTTCCGTTTGTTTCTGCGCTAACAATGATTGCATCTTTTCCAGATGGAGCTTTTCCCTTTTTCTGGACACTTGCATAACCTGGTTTTGCGGCTGGAACAACAGAATTTGAAGTAAATAGAAGATTTTCTCCCACTTTCTGTGCAAATGCTGAACCTGCTGCAACAAATGCCAATGCTGCGATAGCTAACAATTTTGAAACCTTTTTCATTTAATTTCCTCCTAGAAAATGTGGTACTTGCCACTGTCTAATATAATAACTACCGAGGTACATAAAAAGATACAATAAAAATTAGTTTAGGTGACTTAAATTTTTAGAAAAATATAAATAAAATATAAAACTTCGGCATTAACATAAAAAAAATTCGGGTCAAACAAGTAAAAATTTTGTGGTTTTTTTTAAGAAAGTTTAAATCCATAATGGTAAAGTCAAGAAATGTATTTTTGATGTTTGCGACGTTTGTTAAATTCTTGCTGCCTACCAATTATTTATCGAATTTTCGCATTCAGAAATAAAAAGAGGAGCCTATCGTGCCTGAGAAGATCAAAACACCAATGACCGGTAAAGAAGTGGCAAATAAACTGGTCTACTATGCCTTGCGTATACTTGTAGTATTGTATGTGGCTTTGCTGTTTTTGCCTGGACTTAACCCAGCAAGAATTACAGAAAATATCAACAGAAACTTGTCCCTGTTTTCATCAGGTTTTTTCTATAAAAACTTTACTGATGGACTTGGTCGAGCAATGCAGAAAGGTTGGATTCCTTCAAGTGTTCTGACCTTGGATTTTATTGCTAGTATGGCATGTTGTATCGGTGCAATTATTGCCGGTGTCGGTGGATGTCTTTCCGTGGGTAACAATAAGCTCAAGAGATTTGGAAACATCTTTATGTTGGTCGGTGGTGTGATTGGTGCTTTGAGTATCCTTGGTATCAATCTTGCTAAGAACCAGTTGCTTGATGTTGTTGTTGCACATCCTGATTTTGCTAACAGAACAAAGGCTTTGGAACCTGCAGGAATTTTGATTTTTGCAATTATTGCTATTAGTGTTGTGGTTCTTGCTGTTGCGACACTGATTTTGACACCTGCTCCACAGAGGGGAGAAAAGGCTTACATTGAACCAAAGTTCCAGTTGTTCTTGATGTTCATGCCATTCGTATTCCTTTTGTTCATCTTCGCATATTTGCCATTGTGGGGATGGAGATACGCATTCTTCGATTATCACGCAGGTCAGACTCTTTCAATGGATAAATGGAAGGGCTTCTACTGGTTCACATATTTGTTTAAGAACGCTGCAACTGCCAAGGATATTGGTCGTGTTATGATTAATACATTGGCCATGTCAGGTATTGGACTTGCCATGTCTTGGTTGCCAATGGTGTTTGCTATCTTCTTGTCTGAAATCAAGCACATGGGTGTTCGCCGCGTTATCCAGACTTGTACAACAGTTCCAAACTTTATTTCTTGGGTTTTGGTTTACGCTGTTGCATTTGCAATCTTCAGTACAGACGGATTTGTTTCCAGTGTTTTTGTTCAGCAGGGCATCTGGGATAGAGGTAGAAACTTGTTGATGGATGGTTCTCACACATGGCTCAAGATGTGGGCTTGGGGAACATGGAAAGGATTGGGATGGAGCTCAATCATCTATTTGTCAGCAATCAGTGGTATCGACCAGCAGTTGTATGAAGCAGCAACAGTTGATGGTGCAGGTCGTTTCCAGAAAATGTGGCACATCACACTTCCAGAACTGGTTCCAACATATTGTGTTCTTTTGACACTTTCTATCGCTGGTATTTTGAGCAATGGTATGGAACAGTACCTCTGTTTCGAAAATCCACAGAACACAGGTGCAATCGAAGTTTTGGACTTGTATGTTTATAAGATTGGTATTAACGGTGGACTTATCCCTCTTTCAACTGTTGTTGGTATGCTTAAGTCTGTAATCAGTGTTGTGCTCCTCTTCTTGGCAAACAACATCTCAAAGCTTGTTCGCGGTCAGAGTGTAGTCTGATTTTGGTAAAACTGTTTGAAGGAGAAATCAATGGAAGCGACAAAAACTATAAAAAAATCACATTTTTCAGCAGGCGATGCAATATTCAATGTGCTGAACTATACATTCTTTATTTTGTTTACTTTATTGTGTGTGTTCCCGTTCTACTACTTGTTCATCAACACAATTTCAAGAAACGATTTGGTCAGCCAGGGTGTAATCAGTTTTTATCCAAGAGGCATCCACTTTAACAACTATATCAATATTGTTAAAGGTAACTCAAAGTTGCTGGTTGCATTGTTGGTAACTGTTTCACGAACTCTTCTTGGTACAAGCCTTATGGTTATGGCCAGTGGATTTATTGGATACTTGATGACAAAGCAGGAAATGTGGGGTCGTAAGTTCTGGTATCGTTTTATGATTATCACCATGTACTTCAATGCTGGTATCATCCCAGGATTTATGACAATGCAGATGTTGGGTTTGACAAACAATTATCTTGTGTATATTATTCCAGGTATTGTTGCTCCATACAACATCATCTTGGTTAAGACTTACATCGAGTCCATCCCTGCTGAATTGGAAGAATCTGCATCTATTGATGGTGCATCCTATTGGACGGTTTTCTCAAAGATTATTTGGCCTTTGTGTAAACCAATTCTTGCAACAATCGCAATCTTCGGTGCCGTTGGTAACTGGAACTCATTCCAGGATTCCTTGATTTTTATGCAGGCAAAACCAGAATTGTTCACATTGCAGCACATTTTGTGGAACATTCTTAACCAGACAGCTCAGATGCGTGCACAGATGCAGTCAGGTCAGACTGTTATGACAGATGCTATGCGTTCTGCTTTGGCAAGTGAAAAGGTTATTAAGTACACAATTTCCATGGTAACTGCTATTCCTATCTTGGTTGTTTACCCATTCATGTCAAAGTACTTTGAAAAGGGTATCATGTTGGGAGCCGTTAAGGGTTGATTTTTTAACAATTGTAACAATATGGTAGATTCCAAGTCGGATCGTAGCC
>JAZUEV010000232.1:0-4104 GCA_045640345.1 Treponema sp. | reverse complement strand
AGCAATATTTTACTAAATCAACAGTAAATCCAATAAATTTTTATAGTATGGGAGCATGAGTTTTGGCGACAATCTGAGAGAAATGATGAAGGTTATGGATGTGAGGGCCGAGGAACTTTCTGCTTTGACTGATATAAGTGTTGATACTATCAATAGTTATCTGAAGACAAACGGTTCAATCCCCAGTGCGGACAAGGCTGTAAAGATTGCAAAAGTCCTGAACACTTCGGTTGAATTTTTGGTCACAGGATTTGAATCGGAAAAAAATCCATTCCCACAATACGACATTTTTAAAATGCGTCGCTATGCAAAAACAATTGACCAACTGGATTCTCTGCCCGAATCTTCCCGCTATCCGATTGTGGATATGATAAACGGCATGAGTGAAAGGATTGTGGCTTCCAATGAAAAAAGTCCAAAAAAGAAAAAATAGTTTTATGACTGTTATCCTTTGAGCGACCGATAAAAAATTAAGCGATACACATTCAGGACTGTTAACGCAAGGCGTTTTTTATAGCGTATAATCGATTAAAAATCTCCAGACACTCGTTGGTGGTTTGGTTGGTAATAGCGTATGCCCGATTAAAAATTCACCGACACTCATTGGGGGCAAGACTGTCATTTCGACCGAAGTGGAGAAATCTCAAAGGTGACCGAATGATTATTTGACGACACTTTTTTGGGAACTGTTGTTCTTGGAAAGACCGAATGATTATTTAGCGACACACATTGGGGATTGGTTGGTAATAGCGTATGCCCGATTAAAAATTCACCGACACTCATTGGGTGCGAGACTGTCATTTCGACCGAAGTGGAGAAATCTCAAAGGTGACCGAATGATTATTTGACGACACTTTTTTGGGAACTGTTGTTCTTGGAAGGACCGAATGATAATTTAGCGACACACATTGGAGACTGTTAATTTTATCAATCAATAACCAGACCAAATCCTTTATCCCATTGATAATTACAATTTTCTTCTATATAATAGTAGCGTATGGCAAAGACAGTTGACGATAAAAAAATCATTTACACAATGGACCGGGTTTCTCGTGCTTACGGGACAAAGGTTGTTTTGAAGGACATCAGCATCTCCTATTACTATGGTGCAAAGATTGGTGTCATTGGTGAAAACGGAGCGGGTAAGTCGTCCCTTTTCAAAATCCTTGCCGGGGTTGATACAGATTTTACTGGAGAGACCACCGTTTCCCCTGGATATACTTTGGGATATCTTGAGCAGGAACCATTTTTGGAGGCCGGAAAGACGGTTAAGGAAATCGTCATGGAAGGTGTTAAGCCCATTACGGATTTGCTTGCTGAATTTGATAAGGTGAACGAAGCATTTGGTGATCCTGATGCTGATTTTGATAAGCTTTGTGCAAGACAGGCCGAGCTCCAGGAAAAATTGGACGCAGCCGATGCATGGAATCTGGATACAAATCTTGAGCTTGCCATGGATGCCCTTAGATGTCCACCTTCCGATCAGGTTGTGGATGTTTTGTCTGGAGGTGAAAGACGACGTGTGGCTTTGTGCAGACTCCTTCTTCAGCAGCCGGACATTCTTTTGTTGGACGAACCTACAAACCACTTGGACGCGGAAACTGTAGCCTGGCTTGAGCGACACTTGCAGAATTATGCGGGAACAGTTATTGCAATCACCCACGACCGATATTTCTTGGACAATGTGGCTGGATGGATTTTGGAAATGGATCGTGGCGAAGGATATCCATTCAAGGGCAACTATACCCAGTGGCTTGAGGCAAAGGAAAAGCGACTTGCTTTGGAAGAGAAACAGGCGTCCGTCCGTCAAAAGCAGATGCAGGAAGAGTTGGAATGGATACACGCTGGTGCAAAAGGTCGTCAGGCAAAACACAAGGAACATATCACCAAGTATGAGGCTTTGTTGGCGGAAGAGTCCAAGAGGATCCAGCTTCGTGATTCACAGATTTCCATTCCTGCAGGTCCAAGGCTAGGCAATGTGGTCGTGGATGCTGAAAAGTTGAGCAAAAGTTTTGACGACCGTGTGCTTTTTGACAACCTTGATTTCCATATTCCCGCTGGTGCTGTGGTTGGAATCGTTGGACCAAACGGTGCAGGTAAGACAACCTTGTTCAAGATGATTGCAACTGCTGCAGGTCAGAAAGTTCAGATGCCAGACGGAAGCGAAGGTGAAGAAAAACCGGATTCAGGAAGTCTCAAGGTCGGGGAAACCGTTAAGCTTGTGTACGTGGATCAGATGCGTGGAAAATTGGATCCGAACAAGACAGTCTGGGAAATGCTTTCCGGTGGTGCTGATTTGGTTAGGCTTGGAGCTGTGGACGAAAAAGGTCGCCCTGTAAATGGAGCAGTCCGTGAAGTAAACAGTCGCGCCTATTGTTCATGGTTCAACTTCAATGGTCCCGAACAGAACAAAAAGATTTCCGTCCTTTCCGGTGGAGAAAAAAATCGACTGAACATGGGCATGATGTTCAAGGAAGCTGGAAACGTGCTTTTGTTGGACGAACCAACCAACGATTTGGACATTGGCACAACCCGATCCCTTGAAGAAGCCATCAACCAGTTTGCAGGTGTGGTTATGGTAATCAGCCACGACCGTTATTTCTTGGACCGAATCTGTACCCACATTTTGGCTTTTGAAAACAATTCTGAAGTCAAATGGTTCGAAGGAAACTGGAGCGAATATGCCGAGTGGAGAAAGAAGATGCTTGGCGATGATGCTGACAGACCTCACAAAACAGTCTACAGAAAATTGACAAGATAACTTTTTAATCCCGTTGCCGATTTTGGTGACGGGATTTTTTACTTCAAGTACTTCACCTCAACAAAGGTGCAAAGATTTTTTTTTTTTGCTATAGCTTCTGTATTTCCTCGATTGTAAGGGATGTTGCTTTGGAAATTTGCTCCAAAGGAAGTCCCATTTTCTTAAATTCAAGGGCAGCTTTCTTTAGACCTTCTTTTAGACCTTCTTTTAGTCCTTCTTCTCGTCCTTCTTTTAGTCCTTCTTTTAATCCTTGCTCTCGTCCCTCCTTGCGACCTTCCTCCAGGCCAATCTCCCTGTTCGCCATAAGTCCTGAGATTCTGTCTGTCTCGTAGACATCCTCCCGGAACTGCTGGATCCATAAATCCATGTCCTTGCTGATTTCCACCAGCGAATTTCTTGCCTGCATTAGTCCATCCTCCTTTTGGGTAAGTCTTTTTATTACTGTGGATTTGTCCGGACGGTCCGCTTCTTTAAGGAAGATTGCCCAATTCTCTATGGACGAATTCTCATCCAGGGAATCCTCTTTTTCAATTATCTTTGGAAGTTCTATGAAGATGGAGTTTATTGTGCCCGACAGTTTTCTTCCGTTGCCCTTCCTCATGGAGTACCGTCCTATGGCTTCATTATCCTCCTTGTCGTAAACAAAGTCAAGGATTGAAATCTGGTAGACGGTTGGAACCTCCGACCATTTTTTGCCTTTGCGGAAATATGTCGTGACGAGCCTGGCCGCATGGTATTCGGAACGTTTGCCGTAGTCGTAGCTTTGGTTGAATGCCTGCATCTCGATGTTTGCAATCCTGCCGTCGTCCAATATGGCTTGGATGTCGTAAAGGATCTGCCTTTGGTCAACGAAATCCATGGGTGCGTTGTTTGCTGTGAGGGTCACCTTCCTTATCTTTTGTTCGATGGCCGCCTCAAGGAAAGACTTCAGTGCAGCCCTGGACTGGGGAGTTTCGCTGGTGAAAAGTGCCTTGAATGTGGAGTCGATGCGGGGGTTAAGTAGTGCACCGTTTTCCATCTGCTTTAAATATTCTTCCTGTGTAATCATCTATGTCTCCTTAACTTTTGTATTGAGGGGTTTTGTCCTCTCTATATATATGTACTTTAAAAAACAAAAATCGCCCTAATTTTGCAAAAAAAATTAAAAAAAATTTTAAATCAATTGTTGTGAGTTTTAGTGTTTTTTTGCAAAGCAAAAAATGGACGCGGACTGCGGACAAACTAAAACTCGTTAGCAAGACTTCGCAGAAGGCTTGCGTCGTGCTTTAAAAAACAAAAATCGCCCTAATTTTGCAAAAAAAATAAAAAAAAGAATTTTTATTTGTCAAATAAAACGGTCTCCA
>JAZUEV010000231.1:0-6755 GCA_045640345.1 Treponema sp. | reverse complement strand
AATGTTTCATCGCCGCCAAGTTGAGTTCTGTTCCAGCAGAATGTCCAATAAAGACTGAAAGGGGAGTATTGAAGTATAGAAAACTGAAGTCCCAAAAGCAGGTTGGTGTTCAGTTCAAGAGGTTTGTTGCTGTCGGTAAAGAGACTGAAATTTGTGCTGGTGTCAAACTGTACCATGGGACCAAAGAATTTCCAGATGATTCCTTCAAAGCGGGTCTGGTTGCCAATGGTCTTGTTAGGGAAAACAAAGAAGGATGTGTCCAAGGCGAATCGGTAGAACTGGTCTTTTGGTGGAATCAAACCATATTCTCCATTCGTTCCATCGGGAGTTACAGAGAATTGAGGTCCTATTATTGCTGCGACTGCTTTTTCAAGATTCGTAAAATGGATATATTTTCCATCGCTGGCGTAGGGATAATCATCGTAGGAAACATAAATCGTCTGTATAGCCCAAATTTCTGCCATCAATTCCACGAACATATCAAAGAAACTTTCAGCAACTGATGTGCTATGGCGGCTTGAAACCAAAGTGTAGCCAAAATCTTCAATCCTTTGTGGATTCAGTCTGATGTGTTCCGCCTTGAATGTTTGGGCACTACAGAATCCAATCAAGCAAAAGCACAGTATAATAGAAGAAAAAAATCTTTTCATAAACACCCTCCGAAATCAATCTTTGTTAATCCATTGGAAATCTCCAAAAAACATTTTAGAGATGTACGCTTGTCATTTATTTTTTTGCCACAATGACCATTGTTTTTGCGCTCTGGTCGTAAGGCGTAAGTCCAAATCCTCCGTAGACATCCACAGAAGAAAAACCGATTTTCTTAAGTTCGTCCCTCAAGTTTGGAGCTGAATAAAGTCGCTGCACAAACTCATGTTCCAAAGTCTTTCCGTCTTGGTCAATCAAAATCCACTTGGACCTGAGACCTTCCCATGCACCAACCACACCAAATTCCGTAAGCACCTTGAATCCTGCTCGCTGGAACCATTCACCCTCAATAAAATATTGGACAGCAGTTTCACGGCTTACACATTCAAGAATGAAAGTTCCTCCGTCTTTTAGTGAATCGTAAATCTGTTTTATAATCTGCAAATCCTCTTCCTGGCTTTCGCAGTATCCAAAAGAGGTGAACACATTGATTGCTGCATCGAACTTCTTGTCGCTCTTGAAGGTCCTTAAATCTGTGTTCAAAAGTGTAAGCTCCACACCTTCGTCCTGGGCAGTCTCTTTTGCTGCGTCAAGGTACGGCTGGATAATGTCAACTCCTGTAACATCCAGACCACAAAGAGCAAGCTCCACTGCAATTCGTCCAGGTCCACAACCTGCGTCCAATATGGATGCCCCTTTTTCCAGTTTGGCGATTGAACAAATAGCTTCCGCAATCCCTTGAGCTTCTGCCCAATGCTGCTCGTCAAACATCACAGGACCATAGTTGATCCAGAAATCTTCTTTTTCAAACCACTGTTTTTCGCTCATTCATCATTCCTGTTTTGTGGTGTGGATTTTTCTTCGTCTATTTCAAAAAAAGAATAATCCTTTGTGGCGTTGCAAAGTGGACATCGCCATTCTCCAGGAACTTCTTCAAAACTAGTCCCCGGCGCAATCCCTGATGAGGGGTCACCTTTTTCTTTGTCATAAACGAATCCACAAATCCTGCATTCCCAAACTTTCACGGATTATCTCCTTTCTACTTTTTTCTATGCCAAAATATCCAGACATCTCTAAAAATTGCAAATTTTAGCGACTTCCATCCTTCGTAGGTTTTTTCAATTATACCATAAAAATAATCTGAATGACAATTGTCGAGGGCTGAATTGCTTGGTCCGCGCCGATGTGGTTTATTCGTTCCTGTCGATGGGGTCATTCATTGAAAAACCTAACCCTTGATTTTTTTACTTACATTTTGTATACTATAATTGTTATGGCGGATAAGAATTTTACGGTGCTGGATTTGCTGGACCTGAATCTAAGGGGACATGATTCCTTGAATTTGACTTGCATTGCTGGTCGCCGTGGGCTTTCAAGGGTTTTGACTATTCCGGATATCAATCGTCCAGGGCTTGCCCTTTCTGGTTTTTTTGATTCCTTTGCTTTTGGGCGAGTCCAATTGTTTGGTCGCGGGGAATGTTCTTATCTTACAAAGGTTCAACAGGAAAATCGTTTGGACGATCTGAGGAAGTTTTTTTCCTATGAGATTCCGTGTTGTGTTTTTACTCGCAGCCTTACACCTGATGAAGCTTTTTTGACTATGGCCGAAGAAACAGCTTGTCCAATTCTTCAGTCAGATTTGGAGTCAACCGATTTTTCTATCCGACTCCTCCGTGTTCTTTCCAATATATTCGCTCCAAAAAAGACTTTGCATGGAGTCTTGGTTGAGGTAAGCGGTATCGGAATTTTGTTGATTGGTGATAGCGGTGTCGGAAAAAGTGAGACTGCCTTGGAGTTGGTTCAAAGGGGCCATCGTTTGGTGGCGGACGACTCTGTGGAAATAAGATGTGTCAACGGTAACACAATCATGGGGCAGGGTGCCAATAAATTGATAAGCCATCACATGGAGATTCGTGGACTTGGTATTATTGATGTGGCGCAGCTCTACGGTGTGGGCGCGATTCGTGAGCAAAAGGAAATCCAGCTGGTGGTAAAATTGGAGAACTGGGACCAGAACAAGGTTTACGATAGGTTGGGGACTGAAACAATCAAGACCGATTTGCTTGGGGTGAAAGTCCCTTACATCGAGATTCCGGTTAAGCCTGGTAGAAATCTTCCAATCATCTTGGAGGCGGCGGCAATGAACGAGCGTCTCAAGTCCATGGGTTATTATTCTGCTCAGGAGTTCAACAGGAATGTCCTTCGATGGATTGAATCTGGAGAAGCCCAGACTGCTTATTACGGAAGCATGGATTCGTATTAGGAAAAGATTTTCCAACGATTTTTGAGATAAAATAGGGCAGCCCTAAAAAATACTTTTCAGAGATGTACGGAATATTTCATATTCCTAACCAAGTTTTAAGCCTTGAAACTACAAGGTTTAGAACATCGTGTTTTCAAAGTTGTCTCTAAGAATTGCAATTTTTAGAGACTCCCAATAAAAAAAGAGATGGGAAACTCTAAGGATTGAAACTTTTAGAGATGACCATGTATTGAGGAGACCAAAGTGGTAGAAAAAATTCTTACAGTTCGTAACAGAGCAGGCATACATGCACGTCCAGCAGCTCTTATCGCCCAGACAGCAAATAGATATAGTTCCGAAATTTCTTTGGAAAAAGATACTGCTACTGTCAATGCAAAATCGATTATGGGTGTCATAACAATGGCTGCTGCTTACAACACAACATTGACACTTCGCGTGGAAGGTGCAGATGAAAGCGAGGCTGCTCAGGCTATTATTGCACTTTTTGAATCAAAATTTGAAGAGGAGTAATCCATGAGGGATTTGACCCAACGTCAGAAGGAGATTCTGGAATTTATTGCCCAGTTTACCGATGAAAACGGTTTTGCTCCAACTGTTCGAGAAATATGTAGCCATTTTAATATCGCCATAAGGGCTGTTCAAGATCATATTGCGGCGCTCCAAAAAAAAGGTGCATTGATTGCCACAAGACATAGGTCCCGCTCCTTTAGGGTCTTGGATGAATTTAAGTCCAAAAAATCTCAGCCCGTGCTTTCTTCCATACCTATTATCCATACAGGTGCCGTGGATGATTTGCTGAATCCAGAGAACATAGACGGAAGTGTCTACAAATGTGCGACCTACATTGAGCCGGAAAAAACATATTTCGCTGTCCATTCAGCCGATGATGCCTTTAGGAATCTGGGAATCCTCAAAGGTGATTTGTTGGTGGTGGAGATGACTGAAAATTATTCTGATGGAACAATAGTTGTTGCATACCATGGCGGTAAGTTTCTTGTCAGAAGATTTGACCATGCTGGCGAAAAACCTTGCCTAAGAACGGAAGACGAAAGATATTATTCCATATATAGAAACTTTAAGGTCCTTGGAGTGCTGGTGGAAGTTTCCAGAAACCTGTAGGCGGTGAAAGATAATGGCAAAGGAAGGTGAGGTCTATCTTTTTACTGGACCGGAAGCAGGTGAAAAAAACGAAGCGATTGATAATATACGTGCGGCCGCAATCAAAAAAAATGGTTCGGTGGACGAATACAAATACTATGCCTCCGAAACCAGAATCCAGGACGTGATTGCCCAGCTTCAAAATGAATCTCTTTTTACCCCTGCAGTTTTTGTTGTCTATAAAAATGCGGAACAGATCAAGCTTAAGGCGGATGTCGATAGCCTTTTGACTTGGATAAAAGGAGCCAGCAAGGAAAGTCCAAATACCCTTATCCTTGTGTCCGATGAAAATTCCGTGGACAAAAAAATCGACAGCCAGATTCCTTCCAGCCACAAAAAGATGTTCTGGGAAATGTTCGACAACAGAAAAGAAGCCTGGGTGCAATCGTTTTTCCGCAAAAATGGTTTTTCTGTTACAGGCGATGCGGTCGAGCGAATATTGGACATGGTGGAAAACAACACGGAGGCCCTTAAGTCCGAATGTTCCAGATTTTTCTACTGTTTCGATTTGGGATACACAATCACGGAAGCGGATGTGGATAAAATCCTTGCCCACAACAGGGAAGAGTCGGCCTTTACTTTGTTCGAAGCCATGATGGATACGGGCAAGCCCACGAACGAAAGATTCCAGACATCCCTTGAGATTCTCCAGAAAATCCGTTTGTCAAAAGATTCCAGCGGTGTTGCTATTATTGCGGGGCTTAGTTATTGTTTCAGACAACTTAGGGCGTGGCATAAACTTCATAGCGACAAAACCAAGCCACCTACGGATGTTCAGCTAAAATCAAGTGGCTTTTCTGGAAAAAAGAATCAGGAAAAATACACAAAGGCTGCAAAAATCTGGTCATCTGGTGCGACTGTCTCCATAATATCTCTTTTGGCAAAAACCGATATGTCCATTCGTGAAAATGGAACAGCCATGGAGGATACCAATCTGTTTAGGCTGGTCTATTCCATTGTTATGAAAAACGGTAGACCCTGTGCCGAATATGAATAATATAGGGAGTCTTAAATTGTCTGTTGTGTTGTGGGCTTAGTCCAAGTCCATCTTGTTTAAGATATCCTTAAGATTTTTTAATTCTTCTTTTGTAAGGGTGATTCCTTTTCCCATTTTTTCGTGATCCTCAGACCAGGGACGGATATCATATTTTGCAGGTCTTTCGCTCCATGAAACAAGATTGACTTCGGTTTTCCATCCACTTTTTGTTTCTGATATGTATCCATAAGATTCTTTGACCTCATACTTAAAATCGTCCATAATTTCCTCCAAAAATCTTGGGCATCTCTGAAAGTAATTTTTAGAGACTCCCTCTTCTATGCAACTATCGTCCCAGCTAAATGTTAGGTGGTGATTGAGTTTGTCCAACCTGCGTTAACAGCGTTTCAGTAGACGCATAATTGTAAGTTTAGCATTGGTTGTACTAGTCCCTAAAATTATAAATTGAGCCTTTAAAAATTGCAATGCTTAAAAACTTTCTTTTTGGATAATCCAACAAAAATCTGGAATTCCATAAGAAGCCCCATATTTTAAAATCGGAGACGACTAAAAAAGTGTTTGCTATAAATCAAATTTTTGTTAAAAATCTTTTCGGCTTTGATTTGTTAAAAATCGCTTATATAATAGAAGAAAATTGAAAATCTACTTGGGTTCATTCTAAATTTGCACTTGAAGATTTTGAAAATCTGTTGTATTCTATCCTATGGGATTTTAAAATTAAGGGTGAATTATGCCCCTTTTGGAAAACCTATGTTCAGTAAACATTTCACAATAAAGTTGGAGGATAAAGTGATTAAGAAACAGCCAATTGTGGCACTTGCGGCATCCATTGTCCTTGTGCTCTCCGGATGTGAAACCACTGATTCGCTGGCAGGTAAAGAATTTTCCGTAGTGGAAGAGGAAAATAATGTCATCGAACTCTTTGGAAAAAATCTCGCCGGATCAATCAAGTTGCCTTCTTCTGAAAAAGCAGAGGACGAGGAAACAGATGAAAACAAGTCCGACGAAACAGAAGAAAGTGATTCAGTAGGTGACAACGAGGCTACAGAGGATACAGAGTCTGCTGAAGAAACTAGCGATGAATCAAAGGATGATACAAAGTCTGAAGATTCTAGCGATGAGTCAGCAGAAGAAAAGTCCGATGAAGAAGCTGCTGGTGATGAATCAAAGGATGATACAAAGTCAGAAGAGTCTGGCGATGAGTCAACAGAAGAAAATACCAACGAAGAAACTTCTGGTGATAGCGAAGACAAGACTGATGAAGAAAATACAGTTCCAGATGCAGGGGAGCCATCAAAGAATGTAAATGGACCTGCAAAAGATCAGGAAACAACAGAAACCGAAGAATCCAAGGACGACGAAAAATCAGAAGACACAACTGAATCCAAGGATGATGAAAAGTCAGAAGACACAACTGAATCCAAGGACGATGAAAAGTCAGAAGACACAACTGAATCTAAGGACGATGAAAAGTCAGAAGACACAACTGAATCCAAGGATGATGAAAAGTCAGAAGACACAACTGAATCCAAGGACGATGAAAAGTCAGAAGACACAACAGAATCCAAGGATGATGAAAAGTCAGAAGACACAACTGAATCCAAGGATGACGAAAAATCAGAAGACACAACTGAATCCAAGGATGATGAAAAGTCTGAAGACACAACTGAATCCAAGGATGATGAAAAG
>JAZUEV010000230.1:0-2058 GCA_045640345.1 Treponema sp. | reverse complement strand
ATTTTTTATGCAGCGAATGGAAGATCCTGTTTGAGGAGCTACTGAATAGAAATCAACAACATCGTTTTCCTTGGACAATTGAAGTACAAAGGGATTTTTTTCAAAACTAGAGATTTTTGTAGACCAAAAACTAGCCTTTTCATTCAGCCAAATAAATGAAATTTTCGAACCACCTCCATTTATCAATCCACCAAGTTTTGCGGAAAAAGCAATTTGATTTCTAACTTGCATGGAATCAAACTGAGCTGTTTGAAGCTTCAAATATTTCCCTGCCGAATAACTTAATTGGCCACAACTCCATGTACACTCTCGCTCTAAAACATTCTTTTTTCCAATCGTTGAGCTATCAATATAATTTACAAGATTAAAGAAGTCGTCAAATGATGGTAGCCGCCAACCATCTGGGCACGCATTAACAGCTGCTCTCCATAAATATAAGCGGCCTAATTCTTGACATTTTTTTTCATCATTGTTGTAACACCAACTAGAATTCATTTTATAATTCAGATTTTCAGCCATCCAAATCTGCGTACCAATATTCACAGTTTTGTAAGAATGTCCATCCCTAAAATCAATCAAAACATTGTTTATGGAATCGTACTTTGATTCTTTACGTTCATCATATTTCATCAAAGAATCATCTTCAATACAACGCAAACTATTTCCTACATATTTTTTCATATTTTCAGCAAAAGCATAGTCCCGTCCATATCCAAAAGCGTAAGAAAGAGCAAATTCACCTTCCTTTGAGTTACAATCCTGAAAAGATGTCCAAAATTGCGAAGATTTTCCTTCGTAATAATATTTTTTTTGACTTCGATAACCTGCTGGTAAAATTGAAAAACCGTAACGATCTGTTCCATTGCTCGAAAACAGGACACCTGAATGCCAGCCACTTACTGATTTCAACTCTGTCCCGGCCTTTTCTCTTCCGCCTATAAAATCATACAGTTTCAAAAAATCCATTTTTGATGGAACATGAAATCCATCAGGACAAATTCCTTGATGCGGATATCTTATCAAATTGGAGCAATCTTCCTCATTACACCTCTGTGGCAAAGCCATGACTGCTGCCCAAGAATAAAGCGCCCCATATTTCTTACAATTGTTTTCTTTGTCACGATAGCACCAGGAACCTTTTGGAGTCTTGACTCTCATATTCTGAGCCAACCAAACCTGGTCCCCAATCTTTACAGTTCCATAGACATTTCCATCACTATCGACAACCGTTGGTGTGCCGGCAGTTGCAGAAATCGTACAAACTAACAGTATTATACAGGGCAGTAAAAACATAAATGGACTTGTTGATTTTTTAATAGAGGATTTTCAGCAAAATAAACCTAAAATGGCAGTACTATACATTAGTAGAACAGAGCCTTTTTGTAAAATGGGTGCAATGAAAAAGGAAGGAATCAAAAGAAGTGCAGCGTTGTTAATCTTCGTAAAAGAATTGTGCGTAGTAGTATATAGTATCTTGGAGTTCCTTGGAATAGTAAGACTTCGCCTTATTCCAGTCAAAGTGGTGCTTACATCTTTTTGCAGCTTCTTCTTTGTCAGATCCAAGAAAAACTTGAACTTCCACTGTTGTTTTTTTATGAGCTTGAATATTTACTTTTGAACGGTCCACAACATATATTTCGCCAGTCACTTCATCTACAAGCGTTGACGTAAACACAGCCTCTTTTCTTAAAGAATTCTTACACATAAATACATCGCCTCCAGAATATAAGGCATTACAAAAAGCCGCACCATATATATAGAGATAAGACTTATCTTCAGGAAACTATAGACGTGGAGTATTACAATCAGAATCTAAGACAAAAGCTCCTCCAAGATGACCTGAGATTTGGGTAGAATCAAGAAAAACCACGTGTTTGAAGCGTTGAAGTTTGTCTAACGAGCCTCCTCCCACAATCATATTAAAACGCAACTTTTGTACTTTATCAAAATAAAAATACGAAAAAGTAAAACACCCCTGAAGAGACACCGACAATAGGACTAAGAAAGTTAATTTTTTTACCATATAGTCAACCTAAAAAAAATCTTTTTTGGACTTGT